>JABGUA010000168.1 GCA_018646825.1 Piscirickettsiaceae bacterium | reverse complement strand
GCTTCTGCCATGATAATAGCGGTGGGTGTGTAGAGTAATTCTAAGTGGCCTAATGGTCCAAGGCGGCTCAATAAACCGTATAGTAATAAGCCGATTAAGACGGTGGGCATCGCCATTAAGGTGTTGAGTATATGTTGGATTAATCGTTTGCCAATAAACTGGTTGAGTGCCATGGTAATGCCCGCCGGAATCGCTAAGGCACCGGCAATAACAGCAGCAATGAGTGAAATCGAAACTGAATTAAAGACGACTTCATATAAAGCCTGATCAAAAGAAGTGATCAAGTCGATAGCTGCAGCGAAGGAATCAGCAAAAAAACTCATGCGGGGGATTATCTTATTTTTTGACGCTCAAGCCTAGTCGTTGGCATATAGTTAGAATCGGATCGGTCTTATTCATGGTGTAGAAGTGGAGGCCTGGGACGCCAAGGCCGATCAGGTTTTGAGTGAAATCAGTTAGGAAATCTAAGGTAAATGCTTGAAGTGATGCCGTGTCATCATGAAATTCTGCTAAACGCTTTCTGAGCCAACGTGGTATTTCAGCGCCACAATTATCGGAGAAACGCGCGAGTTGGATAAAGTTATTAATTGGCATGATCCCCGGTGTGATAGGGATATCGATGTTATTTTGTTGGCAGCGGTCAAGAAAATAACGATAGGCATCAATATTATAAAAATATTGAGTTATAGCACTATCAGCGCCGGCGTCGACTTTACGTTTGAAATTTTCTAAATCTGTCTGTGCTGAATTGGATTGAGGGTGTTGCTCGGGATAGGCTGCAACTTCGATGGTGAAATGGTCGCCGGTAGTTTGGCGAATAAATTCGACCAATTCATTGGCGTAGCGGAAATCCCCTGCTGTTTGCATGCCTGAAGGTTGGTCGCCTCTAAGTGCGACGAGGCGCGTAATGCCCAGTGACTGGTAGGTGGCAATTAAATCAGTGATACTTTGTCTGGTTGTACCGACACAAGAAATGTGAGGTGCTGCTTCTATGCCTGTTTGGGTACTTTCGGACTGGATATTCCTGATGGCTTCTAGCGTGTAATCTTGTGTTGTACCACCGGCACCAAAAGTGACGGAATAATACTTGGGGTTAATGGCGCGAAGTTGTTTCCGTACAGCGGTTAAGTTTGCAAACCCTTTGTCGGTTTTTGGCGGAAAGAACTCGCAGCTGATTGAAGGTTTAGGTGACATAAGATCGCCAAATTAATGAAAGGGCTAATGTTATCATTAGCCCTTTCTGGTCTGTTAGTAGCGGTAATGTTCTGGTTTGAATGGACCCGCTTTACTCAAGCTGAGATAGTCAGCTTGTTCTGTTGTGAGCTCAGTTAATTGGGCGCCAATTCTACCCAAATGTAAACGGGCTACTTTCTCATCTAATGTCTTAGGTAAAACATAGACTTCATTTTTGTAGTTATCACTGTTTTCCCATAGTTCAATTTGTGCCATGACTTGATTAGTAAATGAGGCTGACATCACGAAGCTCGGGTGGCCGGTTGCACAACCTAAGTTTACTAAGCGGCCTTCAGCCAATAGGGTAATGCGTTTACCATCTGGGAAGACAATATGATCAACTTGTGGCTTGATGTTGATCCATTCGTATTGACGTAATGAGGCGACATCAATTTCAGAATCGAAATGACCGATATTGCAGACGATGGCTTCGTTTTGCATTGAGACCATATGCTCGTGGTTGATGACGTTCACATTGCCCGTTGTGGTAACGAAAATATCACCCATTGAAGCCACTTCATCCATATTTACAACACGGTAACCTTCCATTGAGGCTTGGAGTGCACAGATGGGATCAATTTCTGTGACCATAACGGTTGCGCCCATGCCTTTAAATGCTTGAGCACAACCTTTACCCACATCGCCATAACCTAAGACGACACAAATCTTACCCGCGATCATGACGTCAGTAGCCCGTTTGATGCCGTCCAGTAATGATTCGCGACAGCCGTAAAGGTTGTCGAACTTAGATTTAGTCACAGAGTCATTGACATTAATCGCCGGTACCTTAAGGCTGCCATCTTTCATCATCTCGTATAAGCGATGAACGCCGGTGGTCGTTTCTTCAGATAGGCCTTTGACGTCAGTTAATAGTTCTGGGAACTCATTGTGCATGATTTCAGTTAAATCACCGCCATCGTCCAAAATTAAATTTGGGTGCCAGTTATTAGGGCCAAAAATAGTTTGTTTGATACACCAGATCGCTTCTTCATTGGTTTCACCTTTCCATGCGAAAACAGGAATATCTTGTGCCGCAATAGCAGCAGCTGCTTGATCTTGGGTCGAGAAAATATTACATGAAGACCAGCGCACTTCTGCACCAAGATCAATCAATGTTTCGATTAAAACAGCTGTTTGAATAGTCATGTGCAAACAGCCCGCGATGCGAGCACCGGCTAGTGGGTTTTTGCCAGCATATTCTTCACGAATAGCCATTAGACCAGGCATTTCAGTTTCAGCAATTTTGATTTCTTTAGCGCCCCATTCAGCAAGACTGATGTCAGCTACTTTGTAGTCTGGTGTGAGGTTTTCAATTGGCGATGTCATTTAAAGTATTCCTTGGTATATCGAGAGATTAGATGCCTGCAGCATCACGTAAGGCATCAGCTTTGTCAGTGCGTTCCCAAGTAAAATCGGGTTCTTCACGACCAAAGTGGCCATAAGCTGCTGTTGCTTGGTAGATTGGGCGAATGAGATCCAACATGGTGACGAGTCCAACGGGTCTCAGGTCAAAGTGTTCCCTGACCAGTGTTTCAATTTTGTCGTTTGATATTTTGCCGGTACCGAAGGTGTCGATGCTAATTGAAGTTGGTTCTGCAACGCCAATAGCATAAGACACTTGTATTTCAAAACGATCAGCTAGACCTGCAGCAACGACGTTTTTAGCAACGTAGCGACCGGCATAAGCGGCACTACGATCGACTTTTGATGGATCTTTACCTGAGAATGCGCCACCACCATGCCGTGCCATACCGCCATAAGTATCAACAATAATTTTGCGGCCTGTTAAACCAGCATCACCGACTGGGCCACCAATAATGAATTGGCCTGTTGGGTTGATGTGGAATTGGGTACTTGGTTTTAACCATTCCGCCGGCAGTGTCGGTTTGATGATTTCTTCCATCACCGCTTCGTGAAGGTCAGGTTGTGAGATATCAGGGTTATGCTGAGTCGATAACACAATGGCATCAATCGCTACCGGCTTATCATTTTCATAAATAAAAGTGACTTGGCTTTTTGCATCAGGGCGCAACCACGGCAATGTACCATCTTTGCGGACTTCTGCTTGGCGCTTAACTAAACGATGGGCATAAGTGATTGGCGCGGGCATTAAAACATCAGTTTCATTGCTGGCATAACCAAACATCAGGCCTTGATCACCGGCGCCCTGTTGTTCTGGTGTGGTTCTATCGACACCCATTGCAATGTCAGGAGATTGCTTACCGATAAGAGACATCACAGCACAGGTTTGGCCGTCAAAGCCGACATCTGAATTGTTATAGCCAATATCAGTGACTGTTTTTCTGACGATATCTTCTAAATCAACCCAGGCTGAAGTGGTTATTTCTCCAGCGACAATGGCTGCACCTGTCTTAATGAGTGTTTCACACGCGACACGCGCATTGGGGTCTTGACGTAAAATTTCATCAAGTACCGCATCAGAGATCTGATCCGCGACCTTATCGGGATGGCCCTCTGAAACTGATTCAGACGTAAAAATAAAATTGTTACCCACAGTCAATTTCCTCTTTCAAGATGTGACTAGAGATAACGATAGTGGGGGTGTGAGTTAGTACTCGGCCGTCCATTACTATCAGTTACCTGTTAATAATGAACGCAGTTTGAAATTGAAACTTGAATAAGCCTAGCAGGCGTTGCCTGTTGCAGCGTTCCTTATTCGAAAGGGCATTCTATCTTTTAATGGGGCTGGAAGACAAGTCTAGTGATTTATTTTGACTGCTCTGGGCTTAGAATCTATTAAGATGAGGAGACAGCTTTGTGCCAATAGTAGTCAATCTATTAACGACCACACAAATGTTCTTGCTAACTTAGTCGTTCTCTGTAAGAGTCAGTAATTACTAACGTAAAATTTCGCAGCTTATCTTCATCTAGCGCTGTAAAAACACAAGGCTCGCTGGGTAATTTCTATTTCCCCTTCACGGTTTTGCTATTTTGAAAGGGCATATATGGGCGGAAGACCCGAGAGTCAACATGTCTTTTCGGATGATCGGACAGGTGCCCAAGTGGATATTCCAAGCTGATTTTACTTAGACTAACTCTCTACTACTTAAATATGTATTAGTTCAAATACCCATTTAAAAGTAGTGAATGAAATAAAATATTCACACAGATACAATTGATAACAATGGGATAAATTATGAATACTATTTCGAAAGAAGAAAGAATAAAAGGTGCTTTTTTCGGGGCTATAGTCGCTGATGCACTTTGTCTTGGCAGTCATTATGAGTATGACGCTGAAAAAATATATCAAGCTTATGGCAACAAACCAATAGAAAAGTTCATGTCACCAGGAGAGATGATGGGTGGCCAAACACATGGCATTGGCTGGGGAGAGCGTAACTACCATCCAGGTAAAAAGGCAGGTGGGACAACTGATGCTGGAGACTACAATATCTTGGTATTAGAGTATCTGGCATCTCTATCAGATAGCCCAAGACCTTTTAACGTAACAAACCTGATTCCTCACTGGATGAACCGTCTTGAAAACGGCTGGGGTTCTTGGGTATGCACTATGACGAGAGAGACTTATGGACAAGTAAAACAGGGGGTTCCTGTTGAGCGTCTTGGTGGTATGTCTAACGCGATGGCAATACGTCATGCAGCAGCACATGCCTATTTTGACACAGAAAATGAAGTAGTCGATGTTGCCAGAAAAAGTATGTTCACTCATAGAAATGTTGATGCGCTAGGTGGCGGCGAGTTCTTCGCCCATGTCACCCACCGTGTAATCAACAAAGAGACGCCATCTAATGCAATTGAGTCTGTTGCTTTAGAAATGGGCGGGTTTTTTCAGGATAAAGTGGCTCAAGCAATTGCAAAAGTAAAAGAAGCTACTGATGAAAGCTCGGCTCTTTCGCAAGAGAAGTTTGCTGATGATCTTGCCATTACAAGCATGGCAAGACTATGGGACGTAGGTCGATCAGAGCCGATAAAAGTAGGTAAAGCAAGTCCTACTGAAGGTACGCTTCCTGGTGCTGTCTACTTCATACTAAAATATGAAAACGATGAAGATGGACTAAAAAAAGCACTACAAGCAAATACCATGGTCGGTGGGGACAATGCTTCAAGGGCAATTGCTATCGGCATGGTTCTTGGCGCATACAAAGGCGTAAATGCGATTCCATTAGAGTGGAAAGAGACATTAGATGAATGGGGTTATTGTGAAGAAATGCTAAACGAACTTCCGTTACTTAAATAAAAAAGTAAAAGAGCGGTGAGTGAATAACTATGGCTACTGACAGTATGAAAATTAGTATCGATCTATGATTATGGCTTGGCGTCTGCTTCCCAGTAAATTGTTACTTTCTTTTTGCCCCATTCTCTGGCCTTTTTAACATCTGTACCCATGTATATATCAATTTTTTTCTTCCATCGTTTATTCATTTTATCGAGAATAATATAGGACCCCTCAAGGCCTTCAATTTTCACTTTTTTATTGTGGGATAAGCCCAGCTTTAAAAGATCTCTTGAAACTGCAATCGTTTTCATGCCAGGCTTTAGGGTGTCTCCCCAGGCGGCCAAAAAAGGTGTAGAGTCCGTTTCTCCAGGACTTGATGTATACGCCGTCGCAGTCACTTCCATGGAGGTGAGGTTTTGGTCTGATTCACAACCGGTCAAGCACATAACTATTGTTAGAGAGATAAAATAAAGTACGATTTTCATTTAATGTCTCCGTATTGTCTTGTTTATTAGCTACTAAGGGACACTTTGTCTGCTTAAGTTGTCTCTAAATAGTCATTCGGCCCTTGGCCAAACTTAGCTAGAGTTGAAGTTGATGTTCGTTTTGTTTGAAGGGCTGGGGTCAGGTCTTGCAATACCACATATGCTTGATCGCAGGACCTACCCAGACCTTCTCGTATCCTTCGTTCCAGATTGAAATAGGGAAGGAGATAATGAATTAATTTTAGAACGTATAGTTGATGTTGATATAGCCGTTACGGCCGACGCCTGGTAGACGCTCACCGACAGCAATATCATCATTGCCAGCTGCGCGGTTAATGCCACCTAGGTGGTCAGCATAACCTCGGTTGAATAGATTATTAACACCAGCGGTTAGAACAATATAAGGTGTTGCCTCGTATTGGCCTGACAGGTTAAATAGGGCATAGCCACCAGTCTCTTCTTCATCATTTTCGGCGGAAACCTGATTTTGTTTCGCAATCGTTTCAGCTTCAAAACCAATGCGCCATGTTGGCTGTACATAACTTAGCATGGTTCTGGCCGAAAGCGGTGCAATACGAAAGAGGTTATCGCCGGTATCGCGACGTTTACCGCGAACATAACTAATGGTGCCATCAAGCTGCCACTCGGGGCTGATAGCCGCTAACCAGTTTGTATCGAAACCATAGAGTTCAGCATCAACATTGCTGGATTGCAATGGCGTGGGATCCCACCAAAGCCAGAGTTGCTACTGACACCAATAACTACAGGGTTATCTGTTACAGCCACACCTTGAATATAGTCATTGATACGGTGATAGAAAACACGTGGTGATATGGCGAACCGGTCGGTGTGCCAGTCTAAGCCAAGTTCTAATTGATAAGCTACTTCATGGTCTAGGTTGACATCGCCAATGTAACTGTTGCCATCAGCTAGGCCTGCGGTGACTTCAATTGGTGCCCATAAATAGCGTTCTTGATAGCTGGGTGCACGGGTCTTACGTGCCAAGCCAAACTCGATATCTAATTCATTATTGAGTTCACGCTTAAAAATGGCAACTAAATCGAGGAGATGATCTTCTTGATCTAGATCACTAGCGTTAAATCGGTCACGCAAGACACCTAGAGCTGCTGGTAAACCTGAGAATATGTCAACTTGACCAGCATCTGATTCGACCAAGCTGTAACGGACGCCAGTTTCGACATTCCAGCCATGGCTTAATTCGCCCTGCCATTCGGCAAAAAGACTGTAACGATCACGTTCAATGTCATTAAAAGCCTCGATAAAGAACATCTCATTATTTGGGTTGAAGATAGTGGAGTTGTGCTTTGCCTGATCGATATCAAATCCAAAAACCCAGTTAGCATGGTTATATAAGGCACTAATGGTAAATGCTTCAACATCCGGTGTGACAAAGCGTTGGTCAGCCATGGCTTTATCACGTTGCTCGAAATTATTCATATTATGTTCAATATCTTGGTAAGTTAGGCGGACCTCATAATTGTCGCCATTGGTCATTTCATTACCAAATTTTAATTTGTAGTTTTCACCTCGAAAAAGCACTGTATCCATTGGCATATTGGGGATGGCGCTGGCACCTATATCAAGGTGCTCGATATCAAAATCAACTGTTTGCCCATTATCCTGATAGCCGTAGTGTAGGCCTGAAGTATCTCTATCATGTTGGCTTGGTCGAATGGTGCCGCCTTTAAAGTCTAGATCGTCGCCTCGATCGGAACTGCCCGACACTTGTAAGCGATGATTTTGGTTGGTAATGGCGGTTGTGATGCCTAATTGTCTCGCATGACCATTACTGGCATAACCAGCACTTGCATTACCCTTAATTTCTACTTTATTGGTATAGCCAAAACCAATATGGTTAGATTCTGCTGACAGCGTACCACCAATGGTTTCGATACCTGTTCTAACGGGTGCTATCCCTCGGTAAACAGAGATTTGTTTGGTACGGGAAGCAGCTAAGTAGCTTAGGGCAGAATCCATACTATTTGGACCTGCTTCATGTTGACCAAAGCCATCAATTAGGACATTGACACGGTTACCAAACAGACCTCGATATTGCGGGATACTATTGATAGGGCCATTACGATTGATATTGGCACCGGGTAGTCGTTTTATCATGTCACCAGTATCAGGAGAGCTAGCTGGAAGCGCTGGCATTGCATAAGGTACCAATTCTGTCGAAACACCTTGAACAGAGATAGTTGGCAGGCTTATCTCTTCGGCATGACCGATGGTGGCTATTCCGGCTAATAGAAATGGGATCGGTAATAATTTAAAATGTTTCAAGACGCTCTCCGAATAAGTTATAAACGAAATTATAGAATTGTGTTGTGTATTATTGAGGCCAAAAGTGTGTCAAATGACATAATTATAGTCATATTCATTTTTTAGTTGCACTAAGTAGTTTGTTTTAGCAATTGGAGTTGAATCATTCTGCCCAGGTTCAGTCAATTGTTAGTAGCTAGAAATGTAACTCGGTCTAGAGCTGTAATGCAGCCCCATTTTGTTTTAACCAGGCTTGATCTTGTCGATACTCCGGATGATGACGTTCAACCAATTGCCAGAATACTGGGCTGTGATTGTGATGTGCTAAATGGCAGAGTTCATGGATTATTAGGTAATCAATTACGGTTGGTAAAGCTTGGATGATTTGCCAATTGTATTGAATTTCTCCTTTGATATTACAGCTGCCCCAACGGGCTTTATAGGTCTTTACGGTGATTGATTTTGGTATTAGGCCTGTTTGTTCGCTTAACTCTGTTGTACGTTTGTTTAGGTAGATTGTTGCTTGGTCTTTGTACCAATTGATAATTGCTTGTCTACGTGTCCTAATAGCAATACGATGAAGCCGGCCGGAGAGAACAAGTGCATCGTTAGCTAAGGTAACAGTTGGAGAGTCGCTTTTTTGTACTAATTGTAACTCGAAGGTTTGGCCGAAAAGAGACAGTGTTTCGGCCTGTTGCCATTGACGTTCTGGTGCTGGTTTCGGTTGCTTGGCAAGTTGTTGGCTTATCCAGTTTGATTTTTCTGAAATTAAGTCATGGACAATGTTCATTGGCAATCGCGCTGGGATGTAGAGAAAGACACCTTTGGCGCTGACTTTCAAGGTCACTCGAACACGTCTTGGATGTGTGACGAGGGTGATGTCGAAGTCTTTGGTTTGAATAATAGCGGGTGGCATAAAAGGCTTTGTGTCGTGCCAAATAAAAACATGGCTATTGTACGTGAGGATTTGAGACAATAGCAGGCTAATTATCAACGACTTTTTGTTAAAAATGACGCAATTTGACCTTTCCCATGCCCACCGATTGTCGGTCGCACCGATGCTTGATTGGACGACCCGTGATTTTCGCTATTTTATACGGCTGATTACTAAGCACAGTTTGCTCTATACCGATATGGTGACAACCGGTGCTTTAATGCATGGCGATGCGGCGCGTTTTTTAGCACATGATGAGACGGAAGGACCATTGGCTTTACAATTGGGCGGGTCCGATCCTACGACCATGGCGCAATGTGCGGTGATGGCAGAAAATTGGGGCTATGACGAGGTTAATATTAATGTTGGCTGTCCAAGCGACCGAGTGCAATCGGGTCTTTTTGGCGCTTGTTTGATGGCTGAACCTAACCTTGTCGCTGACTGTGTGGCGGAGATGCAAGCCCGCGTAGCTATTCCAGTCACGGTCAAAACTCGCTTGGGGATTGATGAACAAGACAGTTATGAATTCTTAAGCCAGTTTGTTGAATTGGTGTCATCTGCGGGCTGTAAGACATTTATTCTACATGCCCGTAAGGCGTGGTTATCAGGTCTAAGCCCAAAAGAAAATCGTGATGTGCCTCCGCTTAATTATGATCGGGTCTATCAGATTAAGCGTGATTATCCTGACTTGCAGATTGCCATTAATGGTGGGGTTCAGACACTTGAAGAAGTGCAAACACACTTGCAGCAAGTGGATGGAACGATGATAGGCCGTGTGGCGTATCACGATCCTTATCGCTTAGCGACGGCGGATAGTGTGATTTTTGGCAAAGCTGATCAAGGTTTGTCACGTCATGAAGTGATAGAGGCGATGTTGCCTTATATTAGTGGGCGTATGGCAGTCGGACGATCATTAAAGTCGATGACACGGCATTTGTTAGGTTTGTTTCAAGGTCAGCCGGGTGCCAAAGCATGGCGACGTTATTTGAGCGAACAGGCGCATTTGAAAGGGGCGAGAATCCAAGTGCTTGAAGACGCCCTAAAGCTAGTGCCTGATGCCAGTGCCCTTATTGAGTAGATAAAGCGCGAAAGCGGTTAACCCAATAATGCATAAAATGATGATGCTGAAGGCAAAGCTGACTGGGATGTCAGATACGCCTAAAAAACCGTACCGAAAAGCATTGACCATATATAAAATGGGATTAAATAACGATGCTTGTTGCCAAAATTCAGGTAGCAAGTCGATAGAGTAGAAGATACCGCCGAGGTAGGTCAGCGGCGTTAAGATGAACGTCGGAATGATAGCAATTTCGTCGAAACTTTTTGCGTAGATGGCGTTGATGAAACCGCCAAGCGCGAACATGATGGCACTGAGAATAACCATGCTGAGCGTCATAAAGATGTGCTGTACGGGTAGTGCTGTAAAAAACAGCGAGACGACAGTGACAATAAGGCCAACTAATAGTCCTCTTGCTGCGCCTCCAGCGACATAGCCAGCTAAAATAAGGTAATTTGGGATCGGAGCAATCAGTAATTCTTCAATGTGGTTTTGAAATTTAGCGCTGAAAAAGGATGAGGCGACATTGGCGTAGGCATTGTTAATAACGGCCATCATGATAATACCGGGGGCGATGTAGTCGATATAATTGAACCCACTCATTTGGCCAATGCGGCTGCCAATGAGATTGCCAAAAATGACAAAGTACAATGTCATTGTGATGGCAGGTGGCAACAGGGTTTGTGGCCAGATACGAAGAAAACGTCGGATTTCTCTGGTGAGTAATGTGCTGAATGCGACCCAGCGACGTTGGCGTTGTGTTGGCATCATTTTTCCACCGTTTTTTCGACCAGTGACAGAAATAGTTCTTCGAGTCGGTTGGCTTTGTTTTTCATGCTGGTGACGGTGATACCTTGTTCTGTCAATGTGAGAAATAAATCATTGATCGCATCTTCTTTTTTAATTTCAACTTCTAGCGTCGTTGGGCCTGTTTGAGTGATATCAATATTATCGAGTTTGAGTTTTGCCGTTAGCGGTGACTTGAGATCGAGAATAAAGGTTTCTTTATCAAGTCGGTTCAATAGCGATTTCATATCGGTATTTTCGACAATTCTTCCTTGATCGATGATAGCAATATTACGACAGAGATTTTCAGCCTCTTCGAGGTAATGCGTGGTTAGGATGATGGTGGTGCCTTGGGCGTTGATTTTTTCTAGGAACTGCCACATGGAGCGGCGTAGCTCTATATCGACGCCAGCGGTGGGCTCATCTAGGATAAGTAATTTGGGCTCATGGATTAAAGCTCTCGCAATCATTAAACGCCGTTTCATCCCGCCGGATAATGCCCGGGATGGGGTTGACCGTTTTTCCCATAGCCCGAGCTGTTTCAGTAATTTATCAGCACGTGGTTCAGCTTTATGTGCAGGCATACCATAATAACCCGCTTGGGTAATGAGTATGTGTTTGACTTGTTCAAAGCCATTGAAGTTGAATTCTTGTGGGACAAGACCTAAATACGTTTTTGCTTGTTCTGGATTTGTCTCAAGGTCGATATCAAAAACGGTTACGTCACCACTTGTTTTGGTAACAAGGGAAGTAATGATGCCGATAGTCGTCGACTTGCCGGCGCCATTCGGGCCTAATAAGGCAAAAAAATCACCTTGTTCGACATCAAGATTGATCCCGTTAAGTGCTTTAAATCCATTGTCATAGACTTTGGTTAAATTTTGGATTGAGAGTGCTTTCAAAGTGTTGGTAATCGTGGGCAGGCAAAGATTGTTAGGGTATCATGCTTGGATGGATATTGATAAGTCGCCGTTTAATGGTGAGCCCAGAACCTCGCCGCCAGAATCGGTGGATGAACTGATGTTGCGCTGCCAGATGCTAGTAGGGAAAACACTGGGGCAAGTTGCTGGAGAAGTCGGTATGACTGTGCCAGCTGATTTGCTACGACATAAAGGTTGGGTTGGAAGCTTATTAGAGTCTGTGCTTGGTGCAGATGCGGGGAATAAGGCTGAGCCTGATTTTATGCACTTAGGTGTAGAATTAAAGACGTTGCCATTAAATAAGCGCGGGCAACCAAAAGAATCGACTTATGTTTGTACTGTTTCAATGCAGCAGACAGGTGAATTAGACTGGCACCAAAGCTGGTTAAAACGTAAGTTGTCTACTGTTTTATGGCTACCAGTGGAAGCAGAGTCTGATATTCCTTTGGCTGAACGATATATAGGCCAGGCTTGGCTATGGCAGCCATCACCTGAGCAAGAAGCCGTGTTGCGTCGTGATTGGGAAGAGCTAATGGATAGGATTGTCTTGGGTGGGCAATCTGACATTACAGCACGTGAAGGTGAGTATCTACAAATTAGACCAAAAGCTGCGAATAGCCGTGTGTTAGCGGTTGGGGTATCATCTGAAGGTCTTAAAGAAAAGGTTAACCCAAAAGGCTTCTATTTAAGGACTGCTTTCACTAGACTATTACTTGAACAAGGATGAAAAAGTGATGACAAAAATAAAGATTAAACGACAGCAAAAGCCAGCGGAGGTGTTTGATGCGTAAGTTGAACGCACTCGTTATTGACGGGGATTCATCATCACGGCATGTTGTCCAAAAATTATTGGAGCAGGCGGGCTTTACTGTTGAGGCAACAAGTCTAGGCCAAGAAGGTCTTACCTTAGCTAGAAAGAGCCGTTTTAACCTTGTTTGTTGCGGCGATAGGCAAGCAGATATTACTGGTAGCGAGTTTTGTAGCAAAGTGCGTGCGATTCCAGGTTATGATTTCATTCCTGTCATTGTCCTGGCTGCGGAAGATAATTCTCGTACACTAAAACAGGCTTTGCTGGCCGGTGCGACGGATATTTTCAGTAAAGATGATCTGACCGAGTTGGAAATTTATATACAGCGCATAGTGGAGCGTGAAGTGCGTCAATTAACAGGACGTGTTCTCTTTATTGAAGATTCACAAGTGCTGCAAGAGATTATTATTGATCTGTTGACCGATATGGGCTTGGATGTTGACTCGTATACGCATGCTGAAGGTGCATGGGAAGCTTTTCGTACTGGGCAATATGACCTGATCATTACAGATATCATGCTTGAAGGGGCGATGAGTGGTATTACATTAGTCCGTAAAATTAGTCGCTTACAGGGTGAGTATGGTTCGATTCCCATTATTGCGACATCGGGGTTTGATAATGCGTCGCGTAAGATAGAGCTGTTTCATCTAGGCGTCAATGATTACGTAGCTAAGCCCATTGTGCGTGAGGAGTTGCGTCAGCGGGTATTCAATCACGTTGTCAGTTATCAACGAATGTTGGAGTTGCGCTCTCAGCAAGCCTCTCTTTATAGTTTGGCCATGTTGGACGAGTTGACACAATTATTTAACCGTCATGCTTTACGCGAATTTGCTGGCAAATATTTTAGCGAAGCACACCGCTTTAACCGACCTTTATCGATGGCAGTGATGGATATTGACCATTTTAAGACGATTAATGAAACGCGTGGTTATTCGACCGGCGATAAAGTGTTGTCTGAGTTTGGTGTTTGGTTGAAACGTTTTGTGCGTGATGAAGATATGATTGCCCGTTGGGCCAGTGAAGAATTTGTGTTCCTATTATCTAATTGTGAGTCTTCAACAGCATTGACATTGATGGAACGGATCCAAAAGCGGCTTGAGCAGTTTAAGCCTGCGAATGTATCAATTACAGTAAGTATTGGTATCGCAACTGTGAATGGTCATCAGAAACACAGTTTAAATAGCTTATTTGAATTGGCGGATAGTGCGATGTATCGGGCTAAGATGTCGGGCCGGAATTGTATTCGTGTTTACGATGGTGACGAGGATGAATTAGAGCCCGATGTCTAGATTTTCATCGCTATTAGTAAATAAAAAAGCCAGCTATAAAGCTGGCTTTTTGTTGTTTGAATGGAGCAACTAGTTGATATTGACGAAGTGGCCAGCAATTGCCGCAGCTGCAGCCATAGCAGGACTGACTAAGTGAGTACGGCCACCTAGTCCTTGTCTGCCTTCAAAATTACGGTTAGAGGTAGAGGCGCAATGTTCTTCAGACTCTAAGCGATCTGCATTCATGGCAAGACACATCGAACAACCGGGATCGCGCCATTCAAAGCCGGCTTCAAGAAAGATTTTATCGAGGCCTTCTTGTTCCGCTTGCTGTTTTACTAAACCTGAGCCAGGTACGACAAGTGCTTGTTTTAACGTGCTTGCAACTTTACCGCCTTTTATAGCTGCGGCAGCTTGTCGTAAGTCTTCAATCCGTGAGTTAGTGCAAGAACCAATAAACACGCGATCTAGTTGAATATCCGTCATGGCTTGATCTGCTTTCAAACCCATATATTGAAGGGCTTGTTCCATACCATTGCGTTTGACAGCATCAGCTTCATTGGCTGGGTTAGGGACTTTATCGTCTATAGAAACAACCATTTCTGGTGAGGTTCCCCAGGTGACCTGTGGCTTTATTTTCGATGCATCCAAAATGAGGGTTTTATCAAAGACAGCTTCGGGATCGCTTTGTAGATCAGCCCATGCAATGACGGCTTTATCCCAGTCTTCACCTTTCGGTGCAAAGGGACGGCCTTTTAAATAGTTGATAGTGGTTTCATCAACACCAATCAAACCGACACGTGCTCCGGCTTCGATAGTCATATTACAGACGGTCATACGTCCTTCCATCGAGAGCGTCTGTATGGCTTCTCCAGCAAATTCAATGGTGTACCCAGTGCCGCCTGCAGTCCCGAGTTCTCCGATGATAGCCAACACAATGTCTTTGGCGGAGACGCCAGGTTGACATTGCCCATCAACACGAACGAGCATATTTTTGGCTTTTTTCTGAATTAAACATTGTGTTGCTAAGACGTGTTCGACTTCTGAGGTGCCAATACCAAAGGCAATGGCACCAAAAGCGCCATGTGTTGAGGTGTGTGAATCACCACAGACAACGGTCATTCCAGGTAAGGTTGCACCTTGTTCGGGCCCAACGACATGAACGATACCTTGGCGGATATCACTTAAGTCAAATTCGGTGACGCCAAATTCTTTACAGTTTTGGCCTAAGGTTTCGACTTGGAGCCGAGAAATAGGATCACTAATACCTTGGTCACGGTTATTAGTAGGCACATTATGATCTGGGGTCGCTAAGATAGAATCTAGGCGATGCGGCTTTCTTTTTGCTAAACGTAAACCTTCGAAGGCTTGTGGCGAAGTCACTTCGTGGACGAGTTGGCGGTCGATATAAATCAGCGCTGTCCCGTTATCATCGATACGGACGAGATGCTGCTGCCATAATTTGTCGTAAAGTGTTTGCGCTGTCATAGGAAACTTAAGTTGGGTGTAAAAGGTTATTATACCGTGTCGAGACTGATTGCTCCATGGCGTGTCGTTTTTAACAGGCAAAAAAAACGGGTAGTCAAAGACTACCCGTTTCTGTGTTGCTTTTAGGAAAGTGGTTATTCCATATTAGCGTGACGGTGCTTCATTTCTTCTTCTGGAATCCCTTTCTCATGAATTAAATGAGAAACAATGGCTTCCAAGAAAATTAATGTAGACAATTCAAACATGGTCCCCATAGGCATACCCTTTGTTGGGGCAAAGCTATCGTCGTTACCAACTTGAATTGTTTGGTCAGCTAAATCACCAATCGTTGAGCTGGATTTTGAACAAATCAAAACCACTTTAGCGCCTTCAGATTTGGCTTTATTTGTAAATGAGACAAGTTGAGTCGTTTCACCTGAGCCAGAGATGACGATTAATAAATCGCCTTCACGGATACTTGGTGTACTAATCTCACCTTGAACATAAACGGTATAACCACTATGCATCAATCTCATCCCTAGGAAGTTTCCAACCAGTTTTGAGCGACCTGCACCTGTAATAAAGATGCGTTTGGCATCATCACACATTGAAACTAATTTAGCTTCGTATGACTCATTGGTAGAACCAAGGATATTGGTGATTTTATTTAAGAGTAGATCACGATGCATAATTCTATTCCTTATGCTGCGTCAACTAAAGCACGTAATTCTTTAGCTGATTCTGCTGGAGAAGGTGCGCCGTAGATAGCCGCGCCAACAACAACAATTGCTGCACCAGCTTGAACAGTGCTTTGGATTGTATCTTTGTTAATACCACCAGCAACAGAGATTTTTACATCCATGCCAAGACCAGCGATCATGTTTAAATCAGCAAAAGGTGTTTGACCTGCTGCTTGAGCGTCAAGACCAGTGTGAACACCGATGATTTGAGCGCCGTTTGCTGCTGCTGCTTTTGCAACTGCTGCTTTATCTTCAACACCGATTAAATCAACTTGCGCTTCTGCACCGTTAGCGTTTGCTGCTTTGATAACACCACCGATTGTAGCCATGTCAGCTGCACCAAGAACTGTACAGATAGTACCGCCAGCTTCGTAGAAAGGTGTTGCTTCGTATTCACCAGCATCCATTGTTTTAAGGTCAACAAGGATTTTTTTGTCTGGGTGAGCCGCTTTCAAAGCTTTAACAAGCTTAAGGCCGTTGTATTTGATGCAAGGTGTGCCGATTTCTAAGATATCAACATAAGGTGCAACTTGTTCTGCTAAAGCCATTGTTGCGTCAAAGTCTAGAGAATCTAGAGCCATTTGAATTTCTGCCATTTTCATACTCCTAAAGTAATGTTTTTTGTCTGATCACGTCGATGCGCGACTCAGGACTATAATTCACATCCCAGATCAATGTCAATTTAGATTGGGATATAAAGCACTAGCCTAATTAGTGATAATTCACTGCTTAGGCTAGGCTGTTTCTGCAGACTATTAAGCGATTAAGCTTCTAGTTCTGCTAAGCGAGCTGCTAGTAACTCTTCTAAAGAGCCTAATGCTTTTGCGAAGCCATCAATACCTTCAGCCAATTTTTCTGTCGCCATGCGATCTGTTTTATGCATTGCATCAAAAGTCGCTTTATCCATATTGATTTTTGCGATATCAGAGGCATTTGCTTGTTCTACTGAAAGTTTGCGTGGAAGCTCACCTTCAGTCGATTGCAATTCATCAAGTAAACCAGGAGAGATTGTTAATAAATCAACGCCGGCTAACTCTGTTATTTCACCTAAGTTACGGAAGCTTGCGCCCATAACTTCTGTTTTGTAACCGAATTTTTTGAAGTAATTATAGATTGCAGTAACTGAAACAACGCCCGGATCTTCGTTTGCTGCGTATGACTCAGTACCTGTATCTTTTTTGTACCAATCAAGGATGCGACCAACGAAAGGTGAAATAAGTTGGATACCATTTTCAGCACAAGCGATTGCTTGGTGAAGACCGAAGACGAGTGTCAGGTTAGTGTGAATGCCTTCTTCTTCTAGTACTTTTGCCGCTTGGATGCCTTCCCATGTTGCAGCAATTTTAATCAAGATGCGTTCGCGTGATACGCCAGCAGCTTCGTATTGTGCGATAAGGTCACGACCTTTCGCAATTGTTGCATCAGTATCATATGACAAACGTGCATCTACTTCTGTAGAAACACGTTGTGGCACGATATCAAGGATTTTCAAACCGAAAGAAACGGCTAGACGATCGAAGGCCAATGTTACAACATCTGATGCAGATGCAGCAGCACCAACAGTTTCGCGCGCACCCTTTAAAGTGTCATCAACAATGCCTTGGTATTGTGGCATTTGTGCAGCCGCTGTGATGAGTGATGGGTTAGTTGTTGCATCACGAGGTGTGAATTGCTCGATTGCAGCAATATCACCTGTGTCTGCAACAACAACGGTCATTTCTTTTAGCTGATCTAGTAGATTTGCCATATGAAAAATACCTTTAAATTTAGTGGTTAAAAAGCTGACCGGCCACATTTGTCTGTTGGGGTCAGAGAGAATGGTTTACTTTTGCCAATACTCCGTTTCTATCGGTAAGCGTGTCTTAACTATTTTTAAGAATGTAACGTGCTACACCTGTTAAAACGGTAGCGAGCTTGGCTTTATTTTGAATATATTGTTCGACGCCGGTCATCGGTTTCGCATTACTTTGAATGTAGCGCGCGACACTGGTCATTGTGATTGATGCAGGTGCATCGACGTTATTTTGAATGTAACGTTCAACACTGGTCATTGACAAGCTGGTTGAGACTTTGTTTTGAATATAACGTTCAACACTGGTCAGAGTGTGGGTTGAAGAAAGTTGATTTTGAATATAGCGTTCGACACCGGTGACATAACTTATAGTGTCTGAAAGGTTGGCGATATATTGAGCAACGCCTGTCATGCCGGCCACAGCGGGAGCAGCTTCTATAACCTCTTTTACTTCCTGAATGACGTCAGCAATTTCTTCTTTTACTGCTTCGGTTGCTGTTTGAGCAGTCTGTGTTTGTGGTGCAGCAGCAGGCTGTTGTTGAGTACCTGATGAAAAAATGCCTTTAAATAAGCCACAAATTGAAGAGAAGAAACCTTTTTCACTCATTAGAGTTACCTTTGTTATAAGTCGTGTTATTCATAAGAGTCTGAATAAAAACCAGTATTTTACTATGTTTTAATGTGTAGTGGAATGCTAGCGGTCGATAATGACGAATTGATGACTGTTTACGTCGTTGTTATTCGGCTTGTCGGATACTGTTCAAAGAAAAAGGCGGGTGATTTGCATCGCCCGCCTTTAGTTCTTACAGTTGGATGCTAGAAATTATGCAGCATCAACTAGAGCACGTAATTCTTTTGCAGAGTCTGCAGGTGAATCAGCACCGTAGATTGCAGCACCAACGACAACGATTGTTGCACCGGCACGTACTGTTTCTTGGATAGTATCTTTGTTAATACCACCAGCAACTGAGATGCGAACACCTAAGTTAAGACCAGCAATTAAGCTTAAGTCAGCAAAAGGTGTTTGACCTGCTGCTTGAGCGTCAAGACCAGTGTGAACACCGATGATTTGAGCGCCATTTGCTGCAGCTTCAGTTGCTGTAGCTGCTTTATCTTTAACACTGATTAAATCAATTTGAGCTTCAGCATTGTTTGCGTTTGCTGCTTTGATAACGCCGCCCATTGTTGCTTTATCAGAAACACCAAGAACAGTACAGATGTCGCCACCAGCTTCATAGAAAGGTGTTGACTCATATTCGCCAGCATCCATTGTTTTAAGGTCAACAAGGATTAATTTTTCTGGGAATTTAGCTTTCAATGCAGTAACAAGTTCTAGACCGTTATATTTGATGCAAGGTGTGCCGATTTCTAAGATGTCAACATAGGGTGCTACTTGCTCTGCAAGTGCGATTGTTGCATCAAAATCTAGAGAATCTAACGCCATTTGGATAAGTGCTTTTGCCATGTTGACATGCTCCTAATTAAGTAATATTTAAGTTTATTTACGCTGAAAATACGCCGGGAGACTATATAGTAATAGTGTGTGGAGTGTCAATTTTATCCTGTGGTTTATACGTGGGTCGGTGTGTGGTGTCTAGACAGTGTGATTTGGTTTATGCCAAGCTGTGGTTCATTTTTGCGTTTGGCGCAAAACTTTTGTTTGGACAAGTGGGAACAATGGCAAAAATAGATAATGTAAAAGGTTTAATTATCGATATGGATGGGGTGCTTTGGCATGGAGATAAGCCTATCTCAGGTTTGAAAGCCTTTTTTTCGACACTCAGAGATCTTGGTTTGCCTTTTGTGTTGGCAACCAATAATGCGAGTTTAACGCAACGGCAATATATTGATAAGTTAGCCAAAATGGGTGTCACGGTCATTGCCGATGAAGTGCTAACGTCTAGTATGGCGACGGCTAAATATTTGGTTAAGCAACAGCCGGGTGATAAAAAGCGCGTATTTGTGATCGGAGAAAGTGGTTTAAAGGAACCGTTAGAAAAACAGGGTTTTATATTAACTGACTTATATGAGGTCGATGGCAATGGCAAACAGCGAGGTGCTGACTTGGTGGTGTCGGGGTTAGATAGAACTTTAACTTGGGATAAGTTAGCGACAGCGACGCTGAATATTAAAAAGGGGGCGGCATTTTATGCAACTAATGCTGATACAACCTTGCCGACTGAACTGGGTGATGTTATAGGCAATGGCGGGACAATTGCTGCACTTGAGGCTGCGACTGGGGTGAAAGCGATCAGTATTGGAAAACCTGAACCTATTTTATATCAACAAGCATTATCTACCTTGGGTACGACACAGGCCGAAACGGTAGCGATTGGTGATCGTTTAAATACTGATATTTTGGGTGCCGTCAATGCAGGTATTCGCAGTATCTTGGTGTTGACGGGAATTTCTGATCGGAATGAATTAGCAGAGATGGATTATCAGCCAACGTGGGTACTGGATGATCTTGAGTCAATTACCGCCGCGTTGCGAGAGTCATTTTTGAATGATGTAGTGGAGAAGGAATAGATGAAAAAACTGTTGAATAATACAGATGACTTGTTGACCGACAGTCTGAAAGGATTTGCTCGGGCACACAATGACATTGTTAGTTTTAATGTACAGCCAGCTTTTATTTCTCGTTCGTCACCAGCTACGCAGGCCAAGGTTGCACTGGTGTCGGGCGGTGGTGCGGGACACGAACCTTTACATGCTGGCATGGTGGGAACAGGTATGCTCGATGCGGCTTGTCCGGGACATATTTTTACTTCTCCGACACCAGATCAAATGATGGCGGCAGCACAAGCTGTTGATAATGGTGCCGGCGTGTTATTTATTGTTAAGAATTATGCTGGCGATGTGATGAATTTTGAAATCGCTGCGGAGATGCTTGAAGGTGATAGTGCCTCAGTGTTGGTATGTGATGACGTGTCGCTGTCGGCCGAACATAGCACGGGCCGGCGCGGTGTAGCGGGTACGTTAATTGTTGAAAAACTAGTTGGCGCTGCGGCTGAAGCGGGGGCAGATTTGATGGCGTGTCAGGCCCTTGGAGAACGTGTTAATAAGGCAACAGCATCAATTGGTGTTGCCTTAACTAGTTGTACAGTACCAGCATTGGGTAAGCCAACTTTTGATCTTGCAGAAGATGAAATGGAGTTTGGTGTCGGTATACATGGTGAGCGCGGCCGTGAGACATTGCCATTGAAATCAGCCAGTGAGATTGTGGCTGACTTGGCTGATGTTATTGAAGCAGAACTCAATATCAAATCAGGACAACAAGTGTTATTGCATATTAATGGCTTTGGTGGCACTCCGTTGATTGAACTGTATGCCGTCTATGATTTGGCTGCTCAATATTGGCAAGCACGCGGTGTTGAGGTTATTCGATCCTTAGTAGGAAACTATACGACGTCGCTAGATATGGCAGGATGTTCTATGACGATCACATTAATGGATGACACGTTAACTACACTTTGGGACGCCCCGGTTCATACCGCCAATTTGCGTTGGTGAGTTTAGTTATTTTGTTGTGCTAAAACGTCACAAATAGTACAAATTATCAACTGACTGGTTCTTGCACCGGCATCAATATGTCCGATCGCGCGTTCGCCGAGGAAAGAGGCGCGGCCCTTAGTAGCAATCAACTCTTTCGTTGAAGCCATGCCTATAATGGCTTGTTCTGACGCGTTCTTGAGTAGTTGGTTGAATTCAGTACCATTGGTACTGTCTTCTCGTAAACGATTTGCAACAGGAATGAGGGTGTCGAGCATGGTTTTTTCACCCAAATCAGCCTTGCCGCGTTGTTTAACGGATTCGACACCTTGATGAAAAATATCTGTCCATGTGGCGGTGTTGAGTGATTTGTCTTTGGCGGCTTTTGACATGCTAAGGAAGAGTGTGCCGAACAGTGAACCTGATGCGCCGCCCATTGTTGACATTAATGTCATGCCTGTTTTCATAAGCGCGGGCGTCCACTCTAATTCACCTAACTCGGTTTCAATAGCCTGTAGTGCTGCGATACCACGTTGTAAATTGATAACATGATCACCATCACCAATAGCACGGTCTAATTCTGCGACTTCATCAGCATGGTCATTGATGGTGTTACTGACCGCCTGAATTAAGCTAGGAAGAATGTTTGGCATGCTTGGGCCAGCCTTTGTATTTGGGTTAAGAATAGCGATGCTATTTTATCCTAACTTACTCGTCAACAGCT
>JABGUA010000089.1 GCA_018646825.1 Piscirickettsiaceae bacterium | reverse complement strand
CCAGCCATAAAAGACAGCACGGCATTCCGACTCACAAAAATCAGCATATCCTGCTCAGTCAGATCAACAGCTAACCAAGATGTTGGTGCAATAGCAACAATCTCTATCACTGGCAACGCCACGACTTCAGCACCCAACGTAACCAACCTTTCCAATAACGTTTTTGCTTGCGCCTCGGGCCGTGTGACTAAAACACGGATACCTTTAAGCGGTAGGCCCATCGCCATAAACCTCAGCTAAAATCTTATCTGCACCTTGTGCTAACAAATTTTCCGCAATGGCCTCACCCAACGCTTCGGCATCTTCAACTCTGGCACGAGCATCGGCCATCAACATTTGACTACCATCAGGCATACCGACTAAACCACGCAGCCAAACCTCATCACCATCGATCAGTGCAAATCCGGCTATCGGAACCTGACAGCCCCCCGCCAAACGACGATTCATCGCGCGTTCTGCCGACACCACAATCCAAGTCCGGGGACAGCGTAGCGGCGCAAGTAAAGCATTAATTTCAACATCATCAACACGGGTCTCAATCCCGACAGCGCCTTGACCCACTGCAGGCAAACTCTGCTCAGGTGTCATGGCTTCACGAATACGATCTTCAAACCCCAATCGCTTTAACCCAGCCGAGGCCAAAATAATCGCATCGAACTGACCATCATCCAATTTAGCCAATCGGGTATTCACATTGCCTCTCAGAGGCAACACTTCAAGATCAGGCCTATGTGTTCGCAACTGACACTCACGGCGCAAACTTGATGTACCCACTTTCGAGCCGGCGGGTAAATCCGCCAAAGAGGAAAAGGTATTAGACACAAACGCATCACGTGGATCTTCACGTTGGCAAATGACAGGTAAATGTAATCCTTCAGGCAAGTGCATCGGCACATCTTTCATAGAATGGACGGCAATATCCGCATCACCGGCCAACATGCCTTGCTCTAGTTCCTTAACAAACAGCCCTTTACCCCCAATTTTTGCCAGCGGCGTATCCAAAATTTTATCACCTTGGGTTGTCATCTTAACCAGCTCAATCTCAAGATCGGGATGTAACTCAAGCAAACGGTCACGAACAAACTCAGCTTGCCACATTGCCAAAGGGCTCTTTCGAGTGGCAATCTTTATAATTCTTTTTGTCATCTATTTTTACTGCTCATGATGTTGGTTAAGTGCAGTCTAACAGCCACAAGGAATCCATCATAGACTCTGATTTCTACTGACCAAAATGCCAATCGCCAGTCCCCGCGTCATTACGCGCTATAATAGCGTTTTTTGTTTAAACGTCTAAAGACTGAAACCATGACTACACCCAATAAAAAACTCTCATCAGCGCGCCTAACGCAACCAACGAATGCCTTCGTAGAAGAGTTCACGGCCTCTGTACAGTTTGACCAACGTTTATATCAACAAGACATTAATGGCTCTATCGCCCATGCCACCATGCTGAGCAGTGTCGGCATTCTGACTGAAGCTGAGCGCGATCAAATCATCACTGGTCTCAACACCATCCGCAAAGAAATAGACGACGATCAATTCGAATGGTCTATCGCCCAAGAAGATGTCCATATGAACATCGAAGCCAGACTGATCAGCCTTATTGGCGAAGTAGGTAAAAAACTCCACACCGGCCGTTCACGCAATGACCAAGTTGCCACCGATATCAGACTCTATCTGCGAGATATGGCGGCGCCCATTGCCCAGCAATTAATCCGCTTACAAACGGCCTTATTAGATGTCGCTGAAAGAGAAGCTGACACTATTCTGCCTGGTTTCACCCACTTGCAAACCGCACAGCCTGTCACTTTTGGTCATCACATGATGGCTTGGTATGAAATGCTATGTCGCGATGCCGAACGGCTTGATGACTGTCTAAAGCGCATCAACACACTACCGCTTGGCGCTGCCGCATTAGCCGGTACGACCTTTGCTATCGATCGAGAGCAAACGGCGGAACTGTTAGGCTTTGAACGCATTTGCCAAAACTCCTTAGATGCCGTCAGCGATCGTGATTTTGCCATCGAATTTAATAGCTTTGCCTCATTATTGATGATGCATCTCTCGCGCTTTTCTGAAGAATTGATTATTTGGTCATCAGCCCAATTTGATTTTGTTGATCTCGGTGATGCTTTTTGCACCGGTTCATCGATCATGCCGCAAAAGAAAAACCCAGATGTACCAGAATTGATTCGCGGTAAAACGAGCCGTGTTTACGGTAATTTATTCAACTTATTCACCTTGATGAAAAACCAACCTTTGGCCTATAACAAAGACAATCAAGAAGACAAAGAACCGTTATTCGATACCATCGATACCTTACTCGGCTCACTTCGCGTCTATGCCGACATGATGAATGCCATCACCGTCAAACCCGATAATATGCGTCAAGCTGCTTTACGAGGCTATGCGACAGCAACCGATCTCGCTGATTATTTAGTACGGAAAGGCGTCGCCTTTCGTGATGCCCATGAAGTGGTTGGCCTATCTGTCGCCTATGGCATCAAACACCAAAAAGATTTGTCTGAATTATCTCTAACAGAATTACAAAACTTCTCTGCCCATATCACTGACGATGTATTTGAAGTACTGACATTAGAAGGTTCGGTCGCTGCACGTGACCATCTGGGGGGCACAGCACCAAACCAAGTTAGAAGTGCGATTGCAAAAGCCCGTAAAACCCTAAGCTAATAAGACGCGATATAACGCTGATGTACATAGCCGAGCTGCCCGTCAGACATTTTGACTTGCAGCCAAGGCGTATGGCGTTCATCTAATAACGTCAACACATCATTCTGTTTTAATACGGTACTGGCGCTAAATTTCATACCCGGGCCAGAACGTAAATTCAAATGACGCGGCTTCACATAGAAATCCGATGATCTTGATTCAACCTTTGCTTGCATAGCCCGTTGCAGATCAAGAGCGTCACTGCGATCCCATGTCAGTAATAAACGTCGGAATAAATCATCACCTACCCGAACAATTTGTTCATCACTAATATTGCTGGTCGCGTAGTAAAGTCCCATCGCAACATCAACCGGTGTTAACGGAAAGCTCCCCCCATGGCTAGATGCAATATGTCGGCCCTGCCATAACTGATGATTATCTTTAGCTCGAATCAAACGTAACTTAATACCAACCGATGTCTGAGAATAAATACCAAAAAATTGGGTACCAAAATCCGTCACTTCTCCAACTAATAAGCTATCGCAATCCAAATGTTTTGCCAGTCCTCGATAACTCACAGGTGAATCACTATATTTTTTTACCGCTTGATTAATACGAGCAAGCTCAACATCTTTATAGGGATAAGGTGCAAGGTGTGAATATAAAACACGGCGAAGTTGTTTTAACTCTATATCACTGATTTCTGGACCTGTTTCGGGTAGAAAAGCTGTTTTAACTTGTCTACGTAAAGGCATCACAGCAATACAATTTGGTGGTGAGCGATGAAACTCTGGATCAAACGTATAATGGACAGGACTCATACCTGTTGCTTGACCTTGCCCACTCGTCTGTGTGCCTTCATTAATATAAGTAGGCGACATAGCAGAAGCGCTCACACTCAAAACCAAAGCCCCGGCCAATATTGTTTTTAAAAAAAATTTAAGCCCATCGCTAACTCCTTGACATGCTTGGATTATAGTCTCAGTACATGAAGCTAAAATGGACTAAAATACCGTTTTGTGAGCTACGTCAAAAAATTAACCATCGCACAAAAAAAGGCCCCAACAATCGAAACTCGATAACTGGGGCCAAATCACGGATCTACGCCCGTTTAGGGGTAAGTGCTAAAGAATTACAAATCAACACCTAGTGCTTTTACCGTTTCCATATTGATGTACTTATCAACAGGCAGACTATTATCACGCTGGAATGCATTCATCGCACCAATCGTATCTAAACCAATCACACCATCAATTACACCTGGATTGTATTCACGTTGCATCAATGCACGTTGAATATCAGCAACCGTACTTGCTGTCATATTCGTTTTACATAGAATTGAACGCCATTCCATAAAGCCTTCTGTTTCAAGCTCCTGAGAAACAACCGTATTGTATTCAGCTGGAATTTCTTCTCTCACTTCTTGTGCTTGTGAAACCAATTTGCTGACTTCCACTGTTTTATAAACAGCCGGGACTTCAACACGATGTGAACTAGCAGGTGTATCAACAACCGTTGATGTCACTGTTTCATACACAGCCGCTTTTTCAGTTAAACAAATTTTATTACCCGTACGTGTTGCTGCAGGGTGTTCTTTGTTATGAACCTCATGCCATACAAACGCAACATCAGAAACTTGTTTTTTAACTTTAACCGTATCGTAAGCAGCAGGTACTTCATTTCTAGTTTCTTGTGCACCCGACACTAACTCACGAACTTGAACAGTTTTGTATACAGCAGGAACATCGATTTCTTGTGTCATCGCAGGCGATGCCAATACACGACGGCTCACTGTTTTGTAGGTTGCAGGTACTTCAACTAAACACATGATCTCACCGGTTGCTTCATCAATCTTCTGAATAGGACCTGTGCCTTTCTTCCAAATCGTATGTGCAGCGACATCAATCAATTGCTCAGTTTCAGTACTGTATTGAGCAGGCACTGTTTTAAGTACTTTAGAGGCTTCCTTAACCAAAACTTGCTTCTCAACCATCCGATATTCAGGTTTAGAAACAGAAACGGTTTCATAAGCCCCTTTCACTAATACCGTTTCGTCTTCATATTCATATTTTGCTGGCATGTAATGCTCGTGGTAACACATGCCTGGCGTAGCACCATCTAAATCAATACCGCCATTTTTAGCAGCCGTTAATAACTCATGGCTTGCTGGTGCAGCACCACGATCTAAACTCGTCATCCAATGGGTTGATCCTGCACTCACTAAACGACGTTCTGATTCAGTTCTATAAGTCGCTGGTTGTGTTTCGATACGGTAATCAGCATCGCTCACTAAAACTTGCTCCGTTACCATTTCATAACGTGCAGGAATAATGCTGACAGTCTCACTCGCTTCGCTCGCTAGAACAGATTGGGAACCGTCTTAAATTTTGGCTCAACCCAAACACGGGCATAACATTCACCTGTTTTAGCATCAACGGGTAATAAATCACCTGCTGCTGCCATTGGCATTGATTGCATTGCCGCCAATGCTGATTCTTGACGAGCTAACTCACTTGCGCGCTTATCTAATTCAGTACTTTTACTCGCCAACTCTTGTGCGCTAGCAGCATGTAGATCCATATCTGGTGCTTGATTTGAAGCACAACCAACTAGCAAAGACAATCCTGCGGCAGTCATCAAAGGACGCGTTACTATATTCTTGTTCTTATTCATATCTGTTCCTTAAAGATTTTATTCTTATTTATTTTCCCAAGCTTAATGGCCAATCCACCTAAAGTAGATGCGTTGATGGCAGTCTTACGCTACCTAGCACTTAACCTGGCTGCCAAGATACGTAAACCTAACTGAACATAAGCTGAACTAAATAACGGCTGTCCCTTAGATTTGCATCATTAATGCAGGACTTTTCCAGAACAAAGCAAAGCGTAAATGACAGACCAATGTATTATTTAACGCCTCAATCAAATTATCTATTGAAAACGAGCCTCTACGCCCCCATTTAATAGGGCATCCTTCATATTCAGTAATAAATTCAAGCCCTTATGGAATACAAAGATTATTATAAAGTCCTCGACGTCTCACGCGATGTATCACAAGATGAGCTTAAAAAAGCCTATCGGAAATTAGCGCGTAAATACCACCCAGATGTCAGTAAAGAAGCCAATGCTGAAGCCAAATTTAAAGAGGTTGGCGAAGCCTACGAAGTCCTAAAAGATTCGGAGAAGCGTGCGCAGTACGATCAGTTCGGCAGCAATTATCAACATGGTCAATCCTTTAACCCGCCACCGGGATGGGGTGGTCAACAAGGCGGCGCAGGCATGGGCGGCGGCAACTTCAGCAGCTTTTTCGAAAGCATGTTCAGTGGCAGCGGTGCGGGTGGCAACGATCAATTCTTTGCTCAAGGGGAAGACGTCAATGCCAAAATCACTATCTCATTAGAAGATGCCTTTTCTGGTGCCAAAAAAAGTGTCCGACGTCCTGACGGCGCCAACCAAGGCGGCACCATCAACGTTAAAATTCCTGCAGGCATTACCAGCGGTAAGAAAATTCGCCTTGCTGGCCAAGGTAGAGCAGGCGGCGGCGGTAACGCAGGTGATCTGTTATTAGAAATCAATATTGCCAATCATGCCCATTACCAAGTTGAAGACAAAGATGTCACCATCAATCTACCCATCGCGCCATGGGAAGCCGCATTGGGCGCTAAAGTTACAGTCCCCACTTTAGCCGGTAAAATTAGCCTTACCATTCCGAGTAATGCCAAAAGCGGTCAAAAAATGCGGCTAAAAGGCCGCGGCTTACCGGGTAAAGAAGCGGGTGACCAAATCGTCATTCTTCAAATTATGACACCACCGGCTGACACGCCAGAAGCCCAACAGCTTTACCAACAAATGGCAGAAGAATTAAACTTTAACCCACGTGAAGCGCTAGAAGACTTATAAGCTCAACTATAGGAAACGCTAATGACTAAATTAAAGACCAGTTTAATTTGGCTGGCCGCAATAAGCCTAATCATCCAAGTTGCCCATGCCGCCTTGCCGGGTAGCTGGTTCGGTAATAATGGTGAAATGCCGTCATTAGCGCCGATGATCGACTTATCAAAACCCGCAGTCGTCAACATTGCGACTCAAAGTCATGTTCGGGTACAAGATAACCCCTTAATGAGCGATCCTTTCTTTCGTCGCTTCTTTAATATCCCGGAACAACAACCCCGTCATCGAACTAAACAAAGCCTCGGATCTGGCGTTATTTTCGATGCCGAAAAGGGACTTGTCCTAACCAATAATCATGTCATTCAACGTGCCGATGAAATCACCGTTTCCTTAGCCGATGGCCGCAGCTTTGAAGCCGAATTGGTCGGCAGCGATCCTGCCACCGACGTCGCGCTTATTAAAATCCCGGCTGAAGACCTCACCGCTTTACCTCTAGCCAACTCAGATAAACTCCGTGTGGGTGACTTTGTGGTCGCGATAGGCAACCCGTTTGGACTAGGCCAAACGGTCACCTCTGGTATCGTCAGCGCATTAGGTCGAAGTGGCTTAGGAATCGAAGGTTATGAAAACTTTATCCAGACCGATGCCTCAATCAATCCCGGTAACTCAGGTGGTGCATTAGTTAATCTAAGAGGCGAATTGGTCGGTATCAATACCGCCATCTTTTCACCCAGCCAGCGTGCTGGTAATGTTGGTATTGGCTTTGCCATTCCCAGTAACATGGTCAAACAGATCAGCGATCAATTGATTGAATATGGTGAAGTAAAACGCGCCTATCTTGGCGTACAAATGCAAGATATTAATGACGATCTCGCCAGTGCTTTTAATATCCCACCCGGCCAAGGCGCCGTGATCACCAGTATTCAAAAAGGTTCTGCTGCCGATGAAGCCGGCCTTCAAATTGGCGATGTTATCGTCACCATTGATGATGAAAAGCTCAGCAATGCCGATAGCCTGCGTAACACCGTTGGCTTATTAATGGTCGGACAAACTATCGAAATGGATATTCTACGTAGCGGCAAAAAGAAAACCATGAAAGCCACGGTCAAAGAAACACAAACACAAACCCCGCAAGGACCTATTCACCCCAAATTGGCCGGCGCCTCATTTGGAGATATTGAAAAAGAATCCCCTTACTATGGAAAAATAAATGGCGTCGTTGTCTACGAAGTGAAACGTAATAGCCCTGCTTGGAATGCCGGCCTTAGAACTAACGACATCATCACCTCAGTCGACAAGGTCAAGATCAATTCCTTGGATGACTTTAAAAAACGCGTCCAAACCACAGGCACTTTACTGTTCAATTTAACCCGTAATCGTCGGGCGATGTTCTTGATATTACGCTAAAAATCAGCATTCTAATCATGCTTTCACTTATAAAAAATCCCGCTTTCGCGGGTTTATTTTTTATCGCTCAAAAGCCTTCAGCCAAACTATCTGATCAAAAATGTGTCTATAAGCTATAGCTTATCAAACAAGCTGTTTTGACCATCATCTCCATTCACTACTGCTACAGGAGAGTGTCATGAGTACAACACATTCCTTCCATCATCCCAAACCGACACAACAAGACAATATCAAAGTGTCCGTCTTAAGACCGTTTTATTGGCTAAAATCAGGTTGGCAAGATCTTAACTACCATCCCATAGCCAGTTTAGGTTACGGCCTCATTGTCACCTCGCTGATGCTCATCACTTTCCTCGTGACCAGCACCCATGTTTATGTCTTTGCTGCCGCCATCTGCGTCTTTATGTTTATTGGCCCTATTCTCGCTGCAGGGCTCTGTGAACTATCTTGGCGACATGAAGCCCACGAACACCTTGATTTTGACCATTCCTTAACCCGTTTACGTGAAGTGCAAGACACAATCTATCGCTTCGCCGGCGTCTTATTGGGCTTTAGCTTATTATGGTTCGGCCTCTCAGCCTTGATACTCTCGCTGTCAATTGGCAGTGTTGCACCGTCAATTGAACTGAGCATTTGGGGCGACTTCTTCGAACTCGTCACGATGCAACAAATCGTACTGTACCTCCTCATCGGCGGCCTCTTATTGATTACCGCCTTTAGCGTCTCTGTCATCTCGATACCCGCGATTATCGAAATGGATCTGTCCGTCAAAGAAGCCATGCTCTTAAGCCTTAAAGTCTTTAAAGCCAACTTGCCTACTATGGCCGTGTGGGGAAGCTTATTAGTCCTACTGTTTATTATTGGTCTATCAACCTACCTCATCGCTATGATCGTCCTCTTCCCACTATTAGGCCACGCCACTTGGTATGCCTATCGCGATTTAGTCAAAGATGAGCCTGAATACGATTGTTATGAATAGACTTAAATAATGCCCTTTTGCAAAGCCGAGCATCACAGAGGAGTTTGGATAAACAGGGCGGCTGTTTGAGCGTAGCGAGTTTCCGCCATGTCCAAACTCATCGAGAAGCGCAGGGAACCCGTAGGGCAAGCATGGGCTGGCCTTTTGTTTGGTTCTGTTTATTTTGGCCACGCAAAATAAATGAACGCCCTAGCGGTAGCGGTTTCAAATACTAGGGAAATAAATCTATTCCTTTTTCATGCTACTCGAGTAATTCCTTAACAGCATCTTGGGCTTGTTTATACCGGAAGCGTCATAGCAACTGCACCTATATCCTCGTATAAATTATCCGCAAACTCGTGCAAATTTAATGCAGGATCATAATTTTTTAGCTGCACAACTTTCTGGATTCTTTTTATACGCTCCATAGACTTATCACCAACTTTTATCGCAATAAACTCTTGCCATGGTTTCTGCTGTTTTTCATTATTACATGGCGAACAACACGGTACGACATTACCTCAGGCATGAAGCCCTAATGAGCTTTTATTCATTGGTATTAAGTGATCTTGGGACAAAGATTTTTTATCTATCGGTGTACCACAAAAACAGCATTGACCATTAAAGAAGTCTAATAACTCATCTTTTTGTGCCACTTTAGGTCCAAATGGTTCGAAGCCCCTTGCTTGATCATAAAACTTACCAACATCTTGAAGAAAGATCCGAATCGCGCTATTCGATATATCTGATTTACTCCGTGCCATAACTATCCCTTCACTGAATCTATTTCTTCTTAACCGGCCGAACCCACCCCTCAACCGTTACTTGCCTACTCTTAGTCAACGTCAACTGCCCATCAACCGCATCTTTCCTCAAAGTCGTGCCAGCTCCAATCGTCGCTCCCTCACCGACCGTCACTGGCGCCACCAATTGCGTATCAGACCCAATAAAAGCATTATCCCCAATCACCGTCCGATGCTTATTGGCCCCATCATAATTACAGGTAATCGTACCAGCACCAATATTGACACCAGCACCCATATCGGTATCACCAATATAACTCAGATGGTTCACTTTTGACCCTAAGCCAATATTGGCATTTTTAGTTTCAACAAAGTTACCGATTTTCGCTTTATCCGCTAAAATCGTACCCGGTCTAAGACGGGCGAAAGGACCGATATTGACGTTTTGTCCAATCACCGATGAATCAATCATGCTATTCGGTAAGATCACGCTGCCTTCACCGATGTCAGCATCTTTAATAATACAATTGGCCCCAATCTCAACATTTGAGGCGATGGAGACCTTGCCTTCGAAGATGACATTCACATCAATCGTGCTGTCACTACCAACAGTGAGCTCACCTCGAACATCAATTCGTGCAGGATCTGCTAAGGTCACGCCGGCTGTCATTAAACGTTGGGCTTGTGCGAGTTGATAATGGCGTTCTAATTCTGCTAATTGATTCCGCGTGTTCACACCCGCGACTTCAGCCTCGTCATCACAACAGACCGTATCAATCGCAAGGCCATCAGCAACAGCCAATGCAATCATATCGGTTAAATAATATTCACCTTGGGCATTGTCATTACCCAACTTATCAAGAGAAGACAGCAGCCACTGGCTAGGCAATAACATAATGCCGCTATTGACCTCTTTGATCGCCAATGTCGCTTCATCGGCATCTTTCTGCTCTGTAATGCACGTGACTTTTTCCGTCAGGTCTCGCACGATACGGCCATAGCCTGTCGGATCTGCTAATTTAGTGGTCAAGATACCAACGCCGCCATCAGCAACACAATTAATTAAGGCTTTAAGCGTCACCATTTGGGTTAAAGGTACATCGCCATAAAGCACGAGTACTTGGTCAGTCTCCGCCATTGCCGCTTTGGCCTGCATGACAGCATGGCCTGTGCCTAACTGCTCAGTTTGCATCACGGCATCAACTTGATTGCCTTCTAAGAAAGGTAATACTTGGTCTGCACCATTACCCGCCACCACAGTTAACCGTGTTGATTTTAATTGCTTGGCAGTATCAATCACATGCTGTAACAAAGGTCGGCCAGCCAAAAGATGCATTACCTTTGCTTGTGCTGACTTCATTCTAGTGCCTTTCCCAGCAGCAAGGATAACGATACTCAGAGACATAATTAAACTTCCATCATAATAAAAAGTGAATAAAGCATTCTAACAAAGTTTGTTTCGCTAATTCGAGAACAAACACCCAACTCAATTAAGTTAATCGCCTTCTTTCAGGTAAAAAAAAGGCCGTTCCAAAGAACAGCCTTTTAATATTATTTTAGCTTTTAAAACTAACGTCCTGCTGCTTTCCTAGCACGTTGAATCGTTCTAAGCTGAGCTGATGCTTCCGCTAGCTGTGCCTGTACTTCAGCATAGTCTAGTTTTTCACCACTTTCAGCTAGTGATTTTTCTGCCGCTTCTTTAGCCGCCATTGCTGCCGCTTCATCGACATCATCTGCACGCATTGCTGTATCAGCCAGTATCGTCACAACATGAGGTTGAACTTCTAGCACACCACCAGACACATAGAACTGTTCTTCTGTGCCATTGGCCAACTTAACGCGAACTTCGCCCGGCTTTAAGCTGGTTAGCAAAGGCGTATGTCGAGGATAAATACCAATTTCACCCATTGATGCTGTCGCAAAAACAGCCTCAACTAAGCCAGAGTAGATCTCTTTTTCAGCACTTACAATATCAACATGAATAGTCATTGCCATGATTCGTCCCCTTTAAAGCTTACAGCTTAGTCGCTTTCTCAACGGCTTCATCAATGCTACCTACCATGTAGAACGCTTGTTCTGGTAGTGAATCGTAGTCACCGTCCAAAATACCTTGGAAACCAGCAATTGTATCTTTCAAAGAGACGTATTTACCAGGGCTGCCGGTAAAGACTTCAGCAACGAAGAAAGGCTGAGATAAGAAACGTTGAATCTTACGAGCACGTGTTACGGTTTGCTTATCTTCTTCAGATAATTCATCCATACCCAAAATCGCAATGATATCTTTCAGTTCTTTATAACGCTGCAATGTACCTTGAACACCACGAGCAACATTATAATGCTCATTACCAATGACCAATGGGTCTAATTGGCGGCTAGTAGAATCAAGTGGGTCAATCGCAGGATAAATACCTAATTCTGCAATTGAACGTGACAATACAACCGTCGCATCCAAATGCGCGAATGTCGTTGCTGGAGAAGGATCCGTTAAGTCATCCGCTGGCACATAGACCGCTTGGATAGAGGTAATAGAACCCGTCTTAGTTGAGGTAATACGCTCTTGTAATACACCCATCTCTTCAGCCAATGTCGGTTGGTAACCTACCGCTGAAGGCATACGACCTAATAGTGCTGATACTTCAGTACCGGCCAATGTATAACGGTAGATATTATCAACAAAGAATAAAACATCACGGCCTTCATCACGGAAGTATTCCGCCATGGTTAAACCTGTCAAAGCAACACGTAAACGGTTACCCGGTGGCTCATTCATTTGACCATAAACCAACGATACCTTATCGATAACGTTTGAATCTGTCATTTCGTGGTAGAAATCATTACCTTCACGAGTACGCTCACCAACACCAGCAAACACAGAGAAACCACTATGCTCAATCGCGATGTTACGGATAAGCTCCATCATGTTAACGGTTTTACCAACACCCGCACCACCAAACAAACCGACTTTACCACCCTTAGCAAATGGACAAACCAAATCGATAACTTTGATACCGGTTTCGAGTAATTCGTTACTGGCAGCTAGCTCATCAAAAGCAGGTGCTTTACGATGAATACCCCATTTATCTTCTTCGCCGATATCGCCTTTCTCATCGATAGGGTTACCCAACACATCCATGATACGACCCAGCGTTTTTTGGCCGACAGGCACT
>JABGUA010000225.1 GCA_018646825.1 Piscirickettsiaceae bacterium | reverse complement strand
TAACGCCGGCAAATCAGATGGAAATAACCGACCTCTTTGCATTACCGGGTGATCGCGTCGAGGAATGAAAACCAACAGTTTTTCACCTTCTGGCGTCACAACTTGTTTAATTGCCGAATGATCTGACTCTTTTAATGATTGATACACCCTTTCTAGCAACATCTTAGGAACAGGACGGCCTAAAAAGTCTTCATCCTGCTCATTGACTATAAACATCGGCAATGGATGCTTTCTACGCATTTCTCGTTTTGCCATAAATTGATCAAGGCCGTCTATCCCACGCTTCGTTAAAATCTGAGCGACCTTATTCAAATTCTGATCTGCCATCGGGTGATCGACTAAAATCTCTAAATGGGCGATATGGTCCTTAGCATGATGCCAAACTAACCAACCAGCAGTCGATCCCGTAATCAACAACGTTAACCAAAATCCAAAAAATATTTTCCAAAATAAACGGCCCATTTTAACCTTCTACCAACTGGTAACCTTGCCCACGTACAGTGACAATACTTAACGCCAAACCATATTCACTCAATTTTTTACGTAAATTACTCATATGCATATCAATACTACGATCATACTTCTCTAATGACCTGCCCATGGCACTCTGAGACAACATTTCCTTAGTCACAACATGACCTACTTGCCTTAGCAATAAATACAATAAATTAAACTCTGTACTGGTCACGTCCATCAATGCACCATTTGCATTAGCCAATCGCGTACGCATATCCATTTCCAAGCCCGCGACCAATAACGACTCATCCAACACTTCAGGTGCCGAAGGAGCAATACTACGCCGTAATACAGCCCTAACTCGCGCCAATAATTCTCTTGGGTTGAAAGGTTTCGACAAGTAATCATCAGCCCCCATCTCTAGCCCCACAATGCGGTCAACATCATCACCCTTCGCAGTGAGCATTAAAACAGGGACATCAGAATAGCTCCGTATATGACGCAACACACCAAAACCATCTAATTCAGGCATCATCACGTCTAGAATCAGCGCATCATACTGTTGTCCCTTAACTTTTTCTATTGCTGATAATCCATGGTATGCCGTATCAATATCAAAGCCTTCAGAGCTCAAATATTCTACCAACATGGCAGATAGCTCTTTATCATCATCAACAATTAACAACCGCGTCATAGCACATTACCTGGCTTATTTTATGGATAGATTCTGACACAATTAGCGACCGCTGCCGACCCCTTTACCCTTATTTACAAAGCTTTACATAACCCTGACACAAAATTGCATCCACACTAGGCATACTGGTCACCAAGTTAAGCAGTTAGTACCCAACATCATTTTCGTTAATTAAGAGGTTTATCCTATGAAAAAGCACACTAAAGTTATTGCACTCATCTTAGCTGGTACATTACTCGCTGTCGGCTCAATCCAAGCTGCAGATCATCACGGCAAAAAACAATGTGGTGGCAAAATGATGCACATGTTGGAAAAACTGGACCTAAGTGATACCCAACACACTGCAATAAAGACCATTAAAGAAGCACAGCATGCCACTAAAATGGCCCATAAAGAGCAAATGAAAACAATCCGAGAAGGGATGAGAAAGCAAGTCGAATCAGACACGATGGACATCTCAGAAGTCCGTAATCTAGCGCATCAAAAAGCCCTGTTAGTTGAAACAATGACTGTAATGAAAGCACAGTCAATGCATCAGATTCACCAGCAACTCACAGCGGATCAACGAGCAAAACTAAATAGAATGAAGGATAAAATGCATAAAAAAATGCAAGAGAAACAAGACCATAAACACTAAGACTCAGCCCTTCAACATAAAAAAGCCGCGATATTTTTTCGCGGCTTTTTTTTGTTTATGGCATTCAATAAATTGCCTACACTCGCTTTAACTCATTCTTATAACGCCAGCTATAGTCCGATTAGGATCATTAGCTGTCATTTTTCCCACTATTAGCAGTTAGTCTAGCTATAAGTACCAATGTAATAACAATCCAACCATAAGGATATGGAAAGTATCCGATGGAAAATGCTAACAATGTCGCTATAAGCAATGTAATCAGTAGAGTTGCAAGCCAATCAATTTTAATATTTGTCTCCTTTTGCCAAAAGCAGCCGTATTATTGAGTATTCCCTTTTAGCACATCCAGAATGACATTCGTCGACTCTATTACTCGCACAATGGTATCGTCAATTTGTCTGATGGTCGTGCCATCAGGATTATTTCGCAATTGCTCGAGAACATCTTGTGGTAAACCTTTTGATGCTAGGTATAGGTCTTTATCAAGCACTTCACCACGAGCAACTTTTTTCTGCCAACCAGGGGGTAGTTGGCCTCCACGTTCAATTTTCTTTTTCAGTACAGGTGGCAAGGCTTTTTGCTTTTTAGCCTTTTTGTCTTTTTTGCCATGCTTATCGCCATCATCAGTTTCTTCATAACGTTTGTTTTCTCCTCTCTTACGAAGAAAGTCATTAAGTATGGTGCGTTCATCTTCTGTAAAAAGATGATTTCCAATAATTGCAGTAGTTTCTACACCAATAGTTTGCTGCTCTTGAGATGGCCAGAATTTCCACCAAGAGCTTTCCCCTTCAGCAAAAGCGGGAAAAGCAACTAAAATAAAAAATATAGTGAAAAGTTGTTTAGCCATTTTTTTACATCTCCAAATTAGGTCTTATTTTGAGTATACCTGAACATGAAGGTTTTCTATGAGTGCTCTATAGTGTTCATAATCATTACGTGGCCATCTAGTTTGAGTCGAATAGCGACCTTTGAATGGTCTGTCGCTAGGGTGCCAAAAGCGGTCATTGAACCTAAATATGAGATTTTTAACCTATAGTTTTTTCACTGACCTTAAATATCCCAAACAGAGATATACTATAAAACACCTAAACTTTTCGAGATTTTGACACAAAGATTTTTCATTGAAAGAATTTCTTAAAGAAATCATTTATATCTTTAGGCACTGGCAAATCCGAAGGATTTACCCAACTAAAAGCTGCAACTGTTGCAACATGTCCACCTGTTTCATAGACGATCGTCTGTACATTGCCATTCGCCTTTTCTATACCTGCCTTAAGTGCCTCTAAATTTCTAGGGTGGACGGTGTCATCTTCGCCAGTGTATATCAATAGCATGGGTGGCTCATCGCCCTCGATAAAGTTTGTTACCACCATATTAGGAAAGTTTTTAGGCGGGCCGAAAATTTCTCTTATGTCAGGTGCTTTTGGCACAAAATCATAAGGACCGGATAAACCAGCAAAAGCGTTTACAATATTAGGCTTGAGCTTGTGCGTTGCCAAATATGAATTATCGGCAATAATCAATGCCCCTATATGCGCACCTGATGAATGACCAGATATAAACAAATTTTGATTGCCTTTGTAGCGGGCTATGTTTTTGTGAACCCAAGCAACAGACTTTGCTGCATCTTCTGCAAACGTGGGGAATTTTACATCGGGATATAGGCGAGTATTAGGCACCACCACAACATAACCCATATTTGATAGTGTCATACCCACAAACGTGTACTGGTCTTTAGACCCATCTATCCAGCGGCCACCATGAAAAAACACCACAACGGGAAACGTTTCTTGTTCAATATTGGGTACATAAATATCTAACTTTTGGCGCGGAAGTTGACCATAAGATACATCTTTTGAAATTTGGCCGTCGTAGGTCAGCGCAGGCGCATTGACTACTGCAAGTTGCAGTGGTGTGCAGGCAACAAGGAGCGCCATAAGGCAGAGTATAGTTAGTATTTTTTGCATGTAATAAATAGGCTTTAAAATTGCAAATGGATAAAGAATAATTAGGGTCAGCGTTAAAAACTGTTCAAGTATTTATACACTGACCTGAAATATCGTTTATTTCACTTGGCTCAATAAATTGAAATAGAATGTCTGCCATGTGCCATTAGGAGAACAAGGCATTTATTTGCATGCTGCGCCTTATATATTTGCACCAAAAGCACAAACACATGTCCCTGCCATTATATGGATGGGCCAATACTTTGATTATACAAGAACGCAATTATTACCATACCAAGATGTGGTATTAAGTCATGATGATTTATTTTGTAGTTTATTGGTGTCTTTTGAAATGGACACTAAAATTTGCAAAGCAAAAAAAGCCCTATTAATGGAAAATGCCGATATTAAATAACAAGATTACAAGGAACCTAAATACCAATACTTAACCTCTACGCCATGTGCAGCATTTAAGTAAGCGCTAGTCTCTTTTGGGACAATGGCCTTTATGTTCAGGTCTGAAAAAAATATTAAGATCGAATTGTTGATCTGTTAATGAGGTTGAGATATCGACATTTATTTTTTCAGCCAGCTGCTTAATAATCTGAAGACCCTGAGTTTCTTTTTTATGTTCGATTGAATTAGGTAATGCTTTGAAGTTATTTTCAAATATCAAGGAATTCTCACATACCGTTATATTCGCCTCAGTATCACCATGAATAAAGATATTACGAATCACATTATCAATGAGAATGGTTAAAATATTTTTATCACTGTTAACGGTCAACTCATTGTTGATTTCCACTTTAATGTGAAGTCTTTTATTGTTATAGGTTGATTCATTTCGTTGTAAGTTATCGTTTAGCAAAGCAACGATATTGATAGATTGTTTTTCAAGCTCCAT
>JABGUA010000242.1 GCA_018646825.1 Piscirickettsiaceae bacterium | reverse complement strand
TCCTCATCAGTCTCGTAAGAAACGAGAGCTAACAAGGGCTGTAGAGACTTTGAAGTATAAAAATGGCGGTGGGATAGAAGCTCATCGCCTACTTTCGGCCCCATTAGCCTTGTCAGCTAACTTGTTTGCTAGTCTCCCAAGAAGCCAGTTCACTGTCAACGGCTTAAAAATGTCTACTATTTTGTCTACTAAGCTTTAAAGTCTTCAAAGGCTTAGAAGTCTGCATACCCCCTGCAGGTGGCCATGGGGGTACCCGGACTATAATGGGTATTAATAATATTTTCAGGTTACAACTTATGTGTTTGCTGCTTATCCCTAATTGAGTAGGACGTGGGTTTTTCCAACCGCTAATCTATTTGAGTTCAGATTCACCAAAACCTTATTGATCAATTGCATATCGGTATCGTTTGTTAATAGACTTCTCCGATCGATATAAAAGGACATAACGGTGAATAAGATCGATACCAGTTCTGCGACCGAATCATTAGATAAGCTATGGGAAAAATTAGAATCTGACTTCGGACCTTTTGATCGAGAGACTTCTGCAGCGGACAATCCAATTTAACGGGTGACTCTAGTTGAGCTCATATGGCCTCGCCAGAGAGATATCAAAGACAAAAATAATGACAAAGCCTACCAAGATTAATAACGTGATGAATAATTCTTCCTTCTCTGCGAAAAATTTCATTCAAGATTCCTCTTTTTAATTTATAAATCGACGTAAAATTGCTCATTCTCTTGAATTACATGAAAACCAGCCTGAGCCTTTGAGAGAAATTCCACCTATGCGTCAAAAACCAGAGGGAAATCAAAGACACAAATAATGGCAAAGCCCACCAAGATTAACAATACGATGAACACTAGCTCCTTCTCAGCGAAAAATTTCATTATTGCTCTACAACATTGAAAAATACTTGGACACTTTCCGTATCGCTGTACTCGCTCGTGGACCCTATGAAACCATGGGATGAGGATTTATCAATTTTGACTGGATAATACGAAGCACTGTCGTTAAAAGTGGGAAAGTCATCATATATTGTAAATTCACCATCATTGTTTATCAGCACATAGGTTCCAAGCACTGTATCGACAATATCTAGATCACCATCAGAATCAAAGTCTAATATCTCTAAATTCCCCTCACCGTTCCAGTAACATGGTCCATCAGAGTCTGGGCATAGCCCATCTACATATTTTTTATCTGGGTTAACCGAGGCTGTCACATCACTAAAAGTCTTATCCCCATTATTAACGAAAAACTGAACCGCTCTACCATCATAATAGGGTTCATGCAGTGTCGTCCCAAGGATAATATCAAGTAAGCCATCTCCGTTAAAATCTAATGTTTTCATATCATTAGCATTTCCATTGTTCCCAAAGTAATTGTTTGGTAATTCTGTCCAGGCGTCACTACGCCAGTCATTATTACCGTCATTCCAAAATATAACACCCGCACTAGAGCCATAGTTTTCAGCAAAGCCACGCTCTTTTGCTTCTTCCGATTTAAACCAGCCTACTGCAACATCACCGTGACCATCGTTATTAAAGTCGCCAATTGTAGCCGCGGTAGCAAAAACATTAGCTGCCTGTGTTGAGAAATTTTGATTAGCAGAAAATTTTCCTGTGCCATCATTTACGAGCATGACCCATCCCATAGGGTAATTATCTTTATGCGGGCTTGCGACAGGAACAAAGATATCTATATCACCATCTCCATCAACATCCCCTACATCTGCATCATGCTGAAAGCATCCACTATTAAATTGACCGGCCGCACACTGGTCAAAAAAATCAGACATTGGCAAATGCGTATCACCTTTGTCGTATAATTTTCCATTGTCACTTAATACGAGAGTATTGCCTTGATAAATATCGTCAATGCCGTCTGCATTAAAGTCTGCTACAACTAAACCCTTTTGATGCTCAGTATTGTTTTCGCAATCGGCGCCTCTAAAACAAGGGTTACCTTCCGGAAACAAATCATTATTTAGTGAAAACGTGCCGTCCCTTTCATTTATAAACGCAAAGAGAAAACTATTAGGTTCAAACTCTAATCTGTCATTCCCTGTCCACAATGTCATATAAAAATCTTGCCAGCCATCGCCATTTAAGTCTGCTCTCGTGACATGTCCGAACTGAAGATAGCTAGCCGGCGGATTTGTATCTTCATACTCATACGGTGGATGAGTGCCAGCAATCGTAGATCGAGCAAACCCATAGTTTGTAATCTCATATGTTTCAGTACTCGGAAAAAAAATTGAGATGCTATCTGGCTTGTCAAAACCATGTGTTATCGTAGAACTATATCCTGCTAGATTTGGAGTGTATGTTTTGGGCCACGTGCGCCTTTGGAGCAGTTTTTCATCGTCTCTTTTATCCACGAAGGCCTTGATTAGGTTAAGACTTAAACCAGCCATAGGAACAGAGTTAGCGTCTAAAGGATCACTGCCCCAGTCAAGCTCATCGTCGTCTGAGTGGCCATCTCCATCTGAATCTACAGCAAAACCTAGTGACGAAAATGACAAGAGTACTATAAAGCACAGAGCCTTTGACCAATTAGCTAGGTACTTAAACATAGCTTCTCCATGAGTTGTTAAGTAATTACTGAAGAATGGCAAGATAGCTAGACAAGCAATATCCGTTGTGCAGCTTAGAGTCGTCCACACCGATGTTTACTTCTTTGTCTAACAGAAACGCTAGCTGAGCCATCTCCATCATGCCTTTAGCATCTGACTTAGCCGCAAAGGTGCCCGAGCAGCTAAAGCTCACCCATCCATCAGCACAGCTTGAGAGGACTGTTGTAGGGCTTACATAAAGCTCAACCATACAGTTACCAAAGTCACCATCACTGGCTACAAGGAGGTTCTTGATCTTGGATACCATGTACTTCTCAGCACCTATGGCTGGGGTTGTTAACATCAAACCCATTAGGACTAGGCTTACTAATTTCTTCATATTACATCTCCAGTTTATTGTGCTGCTTTTTGTTTATCTAAGAATGCTTTAATAAGGATGAGGCTTAAGCCACCCATAGGAACTGAATTAGCATCTAATGGGTCAGTGCCATCTGCTAGTTCATCAGAGTCAGAGTAACCATCATTGTCATCATCGATATCGGCATTATTC
>JABGUA010000215.1 GCA_018646825.1 Piscirickettsiaceae bacterium | reverse complement strand
GGCTTAGCTAATTGATAGGCTAAGATAGTTTTAAGCTGGTTTTTTGGGTGTTGTTGTTTTGATTCAATTAGCCAATGTGCGGCATCCAGACCTGGTAATAAATCAATGTCGATAGTATCACCCGCTTGCCAATAATTTGAAATTTGCAACATCACGGGTCCACTGAGGCCACGATGTGTGAATAACATATTTTCAGTAAAGCTTTGTTTGTTACAGCTGACGGTGACTTCTAACGCTAAGCCAGATAGCCGTTCACAAACGGGCTTAATATCATCACTAAACATAAAGGGGACGAGGCCAGCTTGCCTCGGAGTGAGCTTCAAACCAAACTGTTGTGCTATGTCATATCCAATACCGCTCCCACCTAGAGAGGGTATAGAGAGGGCGCCAGTAGCAACAACCAGTGATTGGCAATTGAGTTTATGATTCTTTTTGTCATTGGTAAATTGAACTTGGTATCGTTGTCGATCATCATGATGTTGGTGTTTATCTGAATGGCCTTTGATATCAAAAGCGTTGATATGTTCGATTTCACAATGGGTTTTGATTTCGACACCAGCTTGGCTACATTCTTCCAGCAACATATTGAGAATATCTTTTGCTGAATTATGACAAAAAAGCTGATTATGTTTTCGCTGTTCGACATCAATATTGTAACCCTCTACCAGCGCAATAAAATCCCATTGGGTATAGCGTTTTAAGGCCGCTTTACTAAAATGTTTATTTTGGGAAATGAAGTTGTCAGGATCGACAAATTGGTTGGTGAAATTACAGCGCCCACCACCGGACATTAAGATTTTTTTCCCGACCTTGTTAGCGCGTTCTAACACTAAGACATGACGGCCTTTTTGGGCCGCGGTAATAGCACACAATAAGCCGGATGCGCCTGCGCCAAGGATGATGACATCATATTGAGAATGGGTGGTAGACAAGGTTATAGCTCGGGGATGAAAGTATATTTTACTTTAAGTATTTATTATAGTTATTTGATAAATATGCATTTAACATGTAAATATTAGGTTTTACCTTTATTTTTCCGTTGGTGGTACAAATCGATTCTGTGAACAATCGGAACCATTTTAGAACGCCATGCCTCGGCTAATTCAGGGATCGCAATAGCGGTTCTCATTACCTTTTCTTGATCAGGAAATTGGCTGTCAAAATAAGCTCTAAATAAGTTTTTAATGGTGATATTGTCAGGGTGTTTATAGATGACTTCAACAGGACTATTTGCTGTCATTGTGCCTGTTTGTATAACGCGAAAATAGACACCGGTGTGAGCGTAAGCAATAAAGTTATTTAGCATGCTCATTTCTTTAAATTCGAAACTGATTTTATAACATGGGATGCGTGGTTGACTGACTTCGAGAATACAGTCATTAATTTGTATGCGATCTCCGATGGCGATGTCAGACTCATTTAATCCTGAGATGCTGAGATTTTCACCAAATTTGCCAAAATCGATATGATCGATACCGAGCTTTTGTTTCCAGTAGTCGTGATGTTCAGTTGAAAAACCATAGACGGCTTTGTCATTGCCACCATGATTCATTAAGTCGGCCTGTTTATCACCATTAAGATTGTCCTGCGTTAGGGAAACAGGGCCTTGAACGGTTTTTTTTAAGAAGGCAGTAGTATAGAACTTAAATCCAAAACGGCGGAGTTTGGGTTTGGATACATTAATAGCTTCGAGTTGCATAATTCTTAAGTCAACTGATAATGAGGAATGTGCTGTTATTGTATAGGATTTTTTCGATTTAAGCCTAGTACCTCAGATTATATTTGTGACCGTGTTTTCGAATAAAGAGTTTACGGCACGCATGTTGCTCAAGACACTTTAAGATGAAGAATTTTTAAGGAGATGTATGGATATTACTGATGCCCGTTTAACTGCGTTTATTAAGACACACGCATTGTCAGCAGGCTATTTGGACGAGGCTAAAAAGTGGTTTTCAAAAATGGTGCAAACATTAGTTCTGCACCAAAATGGTGCTGAAGGTGCCTTTGTTGTCGGTATTAATGGCGCTCAGGGTAGCGGTAAAAGTACTTTATCAGAATTAATGGTATTGCTGTTTGAGCAATATGGTTTATCTGCAGTTGCACTCTCAATAGACGATTTTTATTATACCCGCGCTGAACGGCATCAATTAGCAAAACGCGTGCACCCTTTGTTGCAGACGCGAGGGGTACCTGGTACCCACGACATTAAGTTAGCTGTTGATGTGCTGACAAAACTTAAGGCGCAACAAAGTAATGTTGCTATTCCGCGTTTTGATAAAGCACATGATGATCGGTGTCATGCAGCCGAATGGCCGGTGGTTTCTAATGTTGATATTGTCGTTTTAGAAGGCTGGTGTTTGGGCGCTAATCCACAACGGGGCGATGATCTGTTGACGGCAATCAATCTTTTAGAACAAGAGGGTGATCCCACGGCGGAGTGGCGACAATATGTGAATCAACAGCTGGCCCTGCATTACACCAAGCTCTTCGATTTGATTGATCAGATGATCATGCTTAAAGCCCCTGATTTTGACTGTGTTTTTAATTGGCGACTTGAACAAGAAAAAAAGCTTGAACAGCACTATGTTGGTCGGGAGGATGAGCAAGACCATATTATGAACCGTGAGCAGGTTTCTAATTTTATTCAGCATTACCAACGTATAACAGAACAATTATTGATCGAATTACCTAGTCAAGTTGATCATCTTTTTGTACTGGATGAGGCTCGGAAAATTCAACATTATTATCTCCGTGACACTGAGATGAACAGCCCCGAGCAATGGCTTGTTTTCAGTGATTTGGATGGGAGTTTATTAGACCATTTTGATTACAATTTTGAAGCAGCACGGCCAATGATAGAGGCGCTTGAAAGCGATGGCATCCCGCTTATTCTAAACACGAGTAAAACCTTAGCCGAATTATTATTAATTCGGCCTGAAATGGGCAATCAGCATCCCTTTATTATCGAAAATGGAGCTGCTGTCTATATTCCTGTTGATTACTTTGATAAAGCACCGACCGGGTGTGAACTGAGAGGGGAGTTTTGGGTTAAGTCTTTCGTGGCCCAGCGGCAGCATTGGCAATATTTGATTAGTCAAATAACGGATGGGTATCAAGGGTGCTTTAAGTTATTTTCAGAATTGAATGTTAAAGAGATCGCTTTGCTGACAGGCTTAGATTTGTCTGATGCAAAAGCTGCTGCTGAGCGACAGTATGGTGAGCCTGTCGTATGGCGTGGCAGCGATAAAGCGCGATTGCAATTTATTACTGATTTACGACAAATGGGTGCCAATGTATTGATTGGTGGTCGTTTTTTACATGTTTCAGGTCAATGTGATAAAGGCCAAGCATTGGAATGGTTAGCCTGTCAATATCAGTTACAAACGGCCTATCTGTACAAGTCGGTTAAGACGGCTGCTATTGGTGACAGTGGCAATGATATAGCGATGTTAGAAGTGGCTGATCAATCATTGATTATTCGATCGCCGACACATGATCCTCCATTAATAAAGAGGACGGAAGGATTCAATATGACGGAAAAAGAAGGACCACAAGGGTGGTATCAAGGTGTTAAAAATTTACTGACATTCATTCGCAAAGAAGGGAAATGAACATGGCTGATTTTCATCAGAACGGCATTATCACGACGTTACATAATTTAACGGATCGACACTTAGCTGATCTTGAAACAGATTTGGTGCGTTTCAGTGCACAAAGACCGATGGGGTTATTGTTACCTTCCTTATTTTCAGAGTTGGAAGGCGAGGCGCTGCCTAATATCGTGCAACACCTCAAGTCTGTGCCCTATTTATCTGAAATTGTGATCGGTTTAGATCGCGCAGATCAAAGTCAGTATCAGCATGCATTAGGTTTTTTCGATGAATTACCACAACATCATCGAGTGCTGTGGAATGATGGGCCAAGGCTTCGTGCTATAGATGCTGAATTACAAGCGTTAGGTTTGGCACCAAAAGAAGCGGGTAAGGGGCGAAATGTTTGGTACTGCATGGGTTATATCTTGGCATCTGGTCGCGCTGAATCTATTGCCTTACACGATTGCGATATCGTGACTTATAACAGTGAACTATTAGCCCGGTTAATTTACCCAGTCGCACATCCGATGTTTAATTATGAATTTTGTAAGGGGTTTTATTCGCGTGTGGCGGACGGCAAATTAAAAGGCCGTGTCAGTCGCTTGCTAATGACACCATTGTTACGTGCTTTGAAAACAGTGGTTGATAGCGATAATCAAGCTTATTTGGACTATATGGATAGCTACCGTTATCCGTTAGCCGGGGAGTTTTCATTCCGACGTGACGTATTGAGTGATATTCGGATTCCAAGTGACTGGGGTTTAGAGGTCGGTGTGTTATCTGAAATGCACCGTAACTATGCTAATAACCGTTTATGTCAGGTCGATATTGCTAAAATTTATGATCATAAACACCAAGATTTGTCGTTGGAAGATCAACAGGGCGGTTTATCCAAAATGTCGGTTGATATTTCAAAGGCCTTATTTAGGAAAATGGCGACTAAAGGCCAGGTTTTTACCCCTGAAATGTTCCGTAGTATTAAAGCAACGTATTACCGAATCGCTTTGGACTTTGTCGAAACTTACAGTAACGATGCCATTATGAATGGCCTTAAAGTGGATATTCATCAAGAGGAAGCGGCAGTCGAGATGTTCGCTAAAAATATTATGGATGCCGGCGATGTGTTTTTAAATAACCCAATGGATACGCCTTTCATACCTAGCTGGAACCGAGTGCAAAATGCTTTACCGGACATTCTCCCGAGGTTGTTGGCAGCGGTTGAGGCTGATCATGCTGAATTTGGCCAAGCTTAATTAAGGTGGATTTGATGACGTCGGTTGATTTAGGGCAATTGCAACAAAAAATAGAACATCATTTGAATGTCGTTTATGGGGGCTTGTTGCCACCTGAAGGCTGCGCGATGTTGAGTACTGACTTGATGGATATTATGCGCTTTGAGGAACAGTGCGAAGCGATACAAGCGGATCATCAATTTTGGGATCAGCAAGATATCGTACTTATTACTTATGGTGATTCAGTCGTTACCGAAGCAGAGAAACCATTAATCACCTTGAAGCGTTTTTTGGATGATTACGTTCAAAATGTCGCGAATAGCATACATATTTTACCTTTTTTCCCTTTCTGTTCTGATGACGGTTTTGCCGTGATTGATTTTTATCAGGTGAATGAAGTGTTGGGTGACTGGGTTGATATTAAAGCTATTGCAAAAGATTATCGTTTAATGGCGGATTTGGTGATCAATCATGGATCGAGTAGTAGTGAATGGTTTGCCAACTTTAAGAAAGGAGAGGGCAAGGGACACAATTATTTTTATACTGCGGATAAAGATGCAGCTGTATCGCAGGTTGTTCGTCCACGAACAAATGATTTGTTAAGACCAACGGAGACTGTTAACGGGACTGAATATGTTTGGTGTACGTTCAGCCATGAGCAAGTTGACTTTGATTTTAGTAATAGTGCATTGCTCAAAGAATTTGTCACGATTATTCGTTATTACTTAGATAAAGGCGTCCGTATTTTTAGGCTGGATGCCGTGGCTTTTTTATGGAAAAAGATGGGTACAGATTGTTTAAACCTACTTGAGACGCATGAAGTTGTCAGATTGATTCGGACTTTGATTGAGCATGCAGTGCCGGATGCATTAATTATCACTGAGACTAATATTCCGAATCGAGAGAATTTAAGTTATTTTGGTAATGGTAATGAAGCGCATTGTATTTATAACTTTTCCCTACCTCCTTTATTGGTTAATACTTTAATTACCGGTAATTGCCGTTATTTGAAACAGTGGTTAATGAGTATGCCGCCAGCTCAGCGTGGCACAACTTATTTCAACTTTATTGCTTCACATGATGGTATTGGTTTACGGCCTGCTGAAGGCTTATTATCTGACAATGAAGTCGCCACTTTGATTTCGACCATGCAAAATTTTGGGGGTGAAATTTCATGGCGTGTGGGTGATAACGGGGTTAAGAAACCCTATGAGGTAAATATCGCTTTGTTTGATGCCTTGCAAGGCACCGTTGATGGGCCTGATGAATATGGCATACAACGATTTATATGTGCGCATGCATTGATGTTAGCTTTAGAAGGAATTCCTGGCCTGTATTTACATAGCTTGGTTGCGACAGGAAATGATCATGAGAATGTTATTAAAACGGGTCGAAAACGTTCAATCAATCGTCATCAATGGCAATACGAGGCATTGGAGGCTGCTCTTGCCGATAAGCAAAGTCAGCATGCGATTTGTTACGAAGGCATTAGCGATTTAATTGCGATTCGTAAGCAGCAAGCTGCTTTTCATCCGAATGCAACGCAATTTACCTTGCATATGGGTGAACAGATATTTGGTTTCTGGCGCCAAAGTCTAGATCGACGGCAGAGTATATTTTGCTTATACAATATGAGCGATCAGACGCAGTCTTTGCATTTGTCAGATCTAAATTTAATCGTGACAGATGCTTGGCGTGATTTGATTAGTGGTCAGGTATTTGATAATAGTGATGAGTCTACGGCCTTGTCGTTTGAACCATACCAAGCGATGTGGATAAGTAATCGTTAGATAGGTTGGAGCGTCATAATGACAGAGTATTTTTGCAATATTAGTGAAGGCTGAGTCATTAATATAGTTAAAAAGTATAAATACTATCTGACATTCATTCTATATAATTAGCATAACCATTCGAATTTAATCTGGAACCACATAATCATGAATAGCGTCCCCACACATAAACCACGCCCGATGGTTGACCTTATGTTCAGCATCATTTTACCGTCTATTATCCTAATGAAATTCAGTGGGGAAAATGATTTGGGTGCGAGTGGTGGCTTGATCGTGGCGCTTGCTTTCCCTCTCGGCTGGGGGCTTTTTGAGTTGATAAAATATAGAAAATTTAATTTTATTGCTTTGTTGGGCTTAATCAGTGTTTTATTGACGGGTGGTATTGGTTTATTCGAACTTGACACCAAATGGTTAGCTATTAAAGAAGCGGCTATTCCAGCGGTGATAGGGATTGCTGTTTTAGTCTCAACCTTCACGCCTTACCCTTTAGTAAAAGCTTTGCTTTTCAATCCGGCAATTATGGATGTTGAAAAAATAAAACAACGGCTTGAAGAGCATAATAGTACCGCTATATTTGAGAACCGCTTAGTTAAGGCGACTTATCTTGTTGCCGGGTCCTTTGCCTTTTCTGCAACAATGAATTACATACTTGCCAAATGGATTGTAACTAGCGCTGCAGGAACGCCAGAGTTTAATGAGGAACTTGGCCAACTGACTTTATATAGTTATCCGATGATTGCGCTCCCAACTATGGTAATGATGATGGGTATATTCTATTATTTGTGGCGCACCATCCATGATTTGACCGGACTAAAATTAGAAGAAGTCTTAGCAGCAAAGGAAGAAGACTAAGAAGACTAAGAAAACTAAGAAGTTGGTTTCGTATAACACAGACCTATTTTTATATTTTAGCTAAGGACTTATTTTTTAAACGCTAAACAGAGGTGCTATGTCCCGCTTATTGAAAGTAAATGACTCATTGCGGTCACTTTTATGCTGCGCTTTTCTGATATCACAGAAAAGCGACTTTTTGAGTTAGACACTTTTCCAATCATAATCGCAAAATCTAGGTTTTGGTGCTGGGAATGTATGCAGCTAGATAGGATAAGAGTCTATCAGGTAACAGCGTTTCTAAACTGAGCCTTTTTTGCGTCGGTCATCATCAGCAAGACGTTGTTCTTTGTCTATATAGATACCCGACATTACGCTACTGGGGTAGCGCCTATCCTCAATGTCTCGCCGATCTTTGTGGTGTATATAACTGCATGTATAGGCTTTATGGTTACATTCACTTAGAGGTAACTGACTGACCTCATTGGCAAGAAATGACTTACCCTTTAATTTTTTAACACTAGCGCAAGCATTTGGACATGCTTTAATAGAAACAGCATGAAATAGTTCAATATTTTTCTGCGCTGTTGCAGGAGAAGGTTTAGAACGAGAATACAGCCAAAAGCTAAGTACCAATAGGACAAATAAGATAATAAAAACTAATGTATTACCCATGGTGTAGTACTCCTAATATTACGGATAGATTGTTTTTTGTCTCCATAAGCCGGAGATAATCCACCATATCACTATTTGTAGCTCAAACAATAACCGACCCATGAGAAAGAAGATGTTGTAGGTGAGAATCTATAAAAATGGGGTGTTAAAGGTTTGCTTGACGCTGAAAAAATAAGTCTGTGAGGTTATATTAGTATTTGTTCCGTTACTTACAAGAAAAAAATAATAAACCATAAGGCTATAAAATAAAAAAGCAGTCACCGAATT
>JABGUA010000234.1 GCA_018646825.1 Piscirickettsiaceae bacterium | reverse complement strand
TTCAGGGTTGATTCATCTTTATTGAGATAAACTCACTAGCAATATAAAAGGTAAGGAATAAAGCGATGCTGCAGCCATTAAAAATACTCTTACTGAGCGCACTCTTATTCTCTCCGACATTTCTCTCTGCTCAACAAGATGTTCATCGAACAGTGCATGCTAAAAACATACAAGTCACGGATGTTAAACCACTTGAAAGCCCTTCGGTACAGCAGCATTGCCAACCCAAAATACAAGTTCAACTTGAAACAAAAAGGTACATAGCAACACTTGCAGGTGCTGTAATTGGTGGCATCGTGGGTAATCAATTCGGCAAAGGAAAAGGAAAAACATTCATGACTCTGGCTGGCACCATGGTTGGTGGTATTGCCGCATATCAACACAATCAAAACTACAACATTCAACAGAACCAACGTTGCCAGCAAGATAGTCAAATCAAACATTACCTAGTGACATACCGCTATCAAGGTCAACGGTACCAAACTGTTCTAAATTATCACCCAAGAAAATCCATACCCATATCGACACACAGCCAAGCCAATAAAGGTTACTTTTAATCTTGCTAATTTTACCCGCACTAGAACTTTTATCGCTATTGACTTGCCCTAACTAAGGGAATAGTTTCTAATTGCACTATAACCATTTGAATACGGAGCTCAAATAATGCAAAACCAGAAAAAAATATTGCGTTTAATCGCAATCAGCTTAGCATCCTTTTTCGCATACGCGATGCCGAGTTATGCTGATACGCCTTATACAGTAACCGATGGTAAAGCATTAGATTCAAACAGTTACCAAGGCTATAAAGTCTACCGTCAATGGTGTGCCCGCTGTCATGGTACTTTTGGCCAAGGTGGTCCAAAAGCACCTAATCTTGCTGAAAGCCTAGCCACGCTTTCTCTCCAAGAATACACAGACACCGTAACATCAGGTAAAGTTAACCCAGCAAAAAAAGCAACTAAAAGCGGCCGCATGCCAGCATGGAAACGTAACCCAACTGTAATGAAAAATATTGATAATATCTATAGCTATTTAAAAGCCAGAGCAGACGGTGCTATCGGTACGGTTAGACCACGGTTAGGAAAATAATAATGAAACAATTCCGCCTCTTTATCTTCGGACTTGCCATAGCCATTGGTGGTCTAGCATATGCCGGAGATTCAGTGTCGGGTGTCGCATTACCTCTAACAAAAGAGTCTGCTGCAGAACATGTGCAGACGCAGTCAGGCGGAAAAATTTTATCTGTCGATGAAAAACAAGAAGGTACTAAACTCCTTTTTAAAGTAAAAGTGCTTCATGACGATGGTAAAATCAAAGTCTATCAAATGGATGCTGAGACAGGACTTGAAGTCCAATAAAGTAGACTATGCGTATTTTATTGATTGAAGACGACGCCCAACTGCGTGAGCAAACAAAGTTAGCCCTGCAAAAGCAAAACCTCACCATCGATACAGCAGCCGATGGCAAGGAAGGACTTTATCTCGGGCTTGAATACCCCTATGACATTGCCGTCATTGATTTAGGCCTCCCTCTTATGCCAGGCATTGATGTTATCAAACAACTTCGAGCCAATGACATTACCTTCCCTATCCTCGTTTTAACAGCACGTGGCCGCTGGCAAGATAAAGTTGAAGGCCTTGATGCAGGTGCTGACGACTATCTCGTCAAACCGTTCCATTTTGAAGAGCTCTCTGCCCGTATACATGCTTTAGCACGCCGTGCTTCTGGCTGGTCAAACCCAATCCTAAGTTGCGGTAGCATTACATTGAATCCTTCCAGCCAGATCACCATGAATGGTGATATCGAAGTAGACTTAACGGCTTATGAATATAGACTCCTCCACTACCTTATGCTTCATGCTGGCGAGGTCGTATCCAAAACCACACTCGCCGACCATATTTATGAGCAAGACCATGATCGGGATAGTAACGTCATCGAAGTCTTTGTAAAAAGGTTAAGAACAAAACTAGATCCTGACAAGTAATTAAACCCCATCGAGACGCTTCGAGGCCGTGGTTACAGGCTCAATCTACCGCGGCACAGTGAAAGCACTATCTCTTAGCAAACGACTGTTATTCTCAGTCAGTATTGTGCTTACCATTTTTTTGGGATTCACTGCCTTTAGTCTTAATAATGCGTTCAGGGCTAGCTATGATGTCACGCAACATAAGCAGCTAAAAAATCATATCTATATGCTCTTAACAGCTGCCGAGTTTACAGAGTCAGGCACAATTATCATGCCTAACAGCCTAGCAGAACCTGCATTCAGTACACCAAACTCTGGCCTCTATGCACAAATCATTAATCAAAGCAGTGATACCATTTGGCAATCAGGTTCATTACTTGGTAGAACATTTAACTTACCCAGTATCGAAAGACATCAACAAGAGCACATTTCGATCATTGAATCGGGCTCAGATAAACTATTGAACCTCGCTTATAGTGTCATATGGGAAAACATGGCGAAGCAAGAATATGATTTCACCATTCATGTCTCTCAAGACCTAAAAGCCAGTCAACAAGCCAAAGATGAGTTCCGCCTCAACCTCTGGTACTGGCTAGGTGGCACAGGCTTAGGCCTTTTACTCATCCAAATTCTTATTTTACGCTGGAGCTTAAGACCACTTTCAGACGTCGCAGAAGATCTCCAAGCAATAGAAGATGGTGCTGAGAACCGTTTGTCTCAAAATTATCCAACGGAATTAAACCGACTCACTCGTAATATCAATACCCTACTTGATCAAGAGCAAACTCGCCGTCAGCGATATAAAAATGCCCTCGCCGACCTTGCCCACAGCATCAAAACCCCTTTAGCCGTATTGCAAAATGAACTTAAGCCAAACCGGGGCGTAGTGACACGCAAACGTGAAAGCGATATTCAACTAGAACAAATTATTAAATCTATCGATTACCAGCTCCACCGTGCTGGAACAGAAGGAAGAAGTACACTCCAAGCCCCTGTAAGTATAAGTAGTCTCATTAATAAAATCACCTCCTCTTTAGACAAAGTCTATCAGGATAAAAAGGTGCAATATCATTCTGAGTTTGACTCAGCACTCACTCTAAGTGCTGATGAAGGTGATATGTATGAACTCTTCGGTAATATTTTAGAAAATGCCTATAAATATTGCACAAGCCGCGTATCTATCAACATCATAGCCGATGAAGAACAAATCACTTTTTATATAGATAATGATGGCGCAGGCATACCTAAAACCGCACAAATCGATATTCTAAAACGCGGCAAAAGAATGGATACCCAAACCGAAGGACAAGGCTTAGGACTAGCGATAGCTAGTGATATAGTGGATGCCTATCAAGGACGAATCAGTCTAGGGAATACACAGCTTGGCGGTGCCTGCTTTGTTATTACCCTGCCTAAACGCTAAACTATTGCCCCGCTTCGCTTTGACACGTCTGCAAATATTTGAATAACAGACGAGCCGATTTTGGGCTTTTGTTTAACTGTACTTCTTTAGTCGCATTTCTCACCAGCTGTCGTACATACTGGCCATCAAAGTCATCAAACTGCTGATGTAAAAATGTAACAATGTTAGCATCGCCCGCTAATAAATCATCTCGCCATTGCTCTAGTTGATGAAATTGCTTCATTTCACCTTGATGGACTTGTTTTATCTTAGCCACGTTGACAACAATCTGTTCGTGGTCTTCATCATCTATTAATCGAGCAATAAAGCCCATTTCACGCTTCAAAGCACCATGACTCATCGATTGTGCCTTCACAACTGCATCGTATACTCGCTCAGGTAAATCAAGTTTATTCAAATCTTTAAGTGGTAAAGCGATGAGTGTTTTTCCCAACGCCTTTAATTCGAGCAACTCACGCTTTACTTGTGACTTGCTTTTCTCATCTTCAAACATATCTTCATCATAAAATTCAGTCATAATCTCATTCTAATTTCAGCATCTAACCCACATTCTACGTTATTTTAGCTGACAATAACGCTGCCAATCTTCAAACCTATCGACATCCCATTGCAGGGGCGTGGTAGAAAAAGTCTGTCCCGTACGATTCAATCGATCAACCGTTAATTGAAAGACCTGTTCTGTTCCCCAAGGCATATCTGTAAACAAAGCAGTTTGTGGGAATTGGCAACCGATCATCACATAGCCACCGTCTTCAGCCGGTGCCAAAACGACATCTCGACCAGCACTTAAATTCGACAAAGCTTGTTCTAGATCAGGCTCAGATAAGGAAGGGCTATCGCAGCCGAGCAGTAGAACCCGTTTATACTTTTTTAAGCTAGCTTGAATAGCCTGATCCATCTTAGCGCCGAGATCACCTTCAGACTGTGTAAACAAAGAAACATGATAATCATCGGCACATTGTTGAAAAAAAATATGCTCTGTGTCTGGACTACACCACAAATGAATAGAACAAATTTTAGAAGTCGATAACCAACTGAGTACATGCTTAGTTAATACAATATGCGCTGCAGTGGCCTCCTCGGCTGACATCGAAGGCATTAACCTAGTTTTAACTTGGCCGATGATAGGTGCTTTGCAAAACACCAGGATACAAGCATCAGGATATCGATAGCTCACGGTCAAGATCTAAAGGGCATTAGCAACAGCTTTTTTAAGGTAACAGCCGGGCTATACTGATATTGAGATAATCCAATATGCATACCGGTTTGTCCCAAGGCCGGTTCCGGCGTATAAGTACTAAATAAGCGGTCCCATAGACTAATCGAAGAACCAAAATTACTGTCCGTTTCACCCTGTGCCGTCGAATGATGAATTCGGTGCATATCGGGCGTCACGAATAGCCACCTTAGCCGTCTATCCCATGCAACCGGAATTGCAATATTACTGTGGTTAAATAAAGCGCTGGTACTCAAAATCAACTCAAAAATAAGGACGGCTATCGCTGGTGCACCAAGTAGGCTAATCACAAACACTTTATAAAATAAAGACAATACAATTTCTACTGGGTGAAATCGCACTGCCGTCGTTACATCAAAATCCAAATCAGTATGGTGTACTTTATGCAGACGCCATAACAAAGGCCAACGATGTAATAACAAATGTTGACCATAAACCGCTAAATCGAATAAAACGAGAGCCAACACAACTGACAAAACAAAAGGTAAAATTACAATATTCAATAAACCGAACTGCATTTCAGCCGCTAATACCGCAGAAAAGTAAGCGATACCACCAATACTAAAGCGAAGCAACACAGTGGTTATTGCTGATAAGCCAATATTGATAGGCCAGCGTTGCCAACGTGAATAACGCAATGGACGACGAGGTGAATAAGCCTCCCATGCCATCATCAAAAGCAACATTCCGACAAAGACACCTAGACGTATTACCGTATCCAAAACTGACCTCGAAGATAGAGGCGCTGCAGATAAGCTGGGTCAATACCAAAAAAATACTGCAACCGACACCACCACATCAATAACACCGTTTTAATAACACCAAATTGCATCCATCGCCTTGCAGATGTTTCTACTCGACTGTTAATACGGTAAGGCTTCGCCGTCCCTTTTAAAGTTTTAGATAATGCAATATCTTCCATCAAACTAATCTCTGGAAACCTTCCCACTTTATAAAATAGGGCTTTGTCGACAAACAAAGTTTGATCTCCGGTCGCGATGTGAGTTAAACCAGATCGGAAATTCATCAATGCCGAAATAATCGGCAATAAAATATGATCACCCATCAATTGTACATCAAAACGACCCCACTGATGCCCACTATCGATAGCATATGCTATCTGGCTCAAAGCATCCTCCGGCAGAAAAGTATCGGCATGTAAAAACATTAAAACAGGCGCTTGAGCAACATCAGCACCGGCATTCATTTGTATCGCTCGTCCGGGATGAGAATGGATACAGTGATCGACCAAAGGTTCAGCAATCAGAACGGTTTTATCGTTACTGCCCCCATCGACCAAAATGAGCTCGCAATCAGAACGAAACCGCTGCAGCTGAGACAAAAAAAAGTGAATGCCACTCGCCTCGTTCAAACAAGGAATAATAATACTGACTAACATCAGCAGCCCTTAACAACACGCCCCATCAGACGCACTGCCACCTTGATGTGTCGCGCCTTTGCTTTCCGAAGCAGGGCGTAACGTACCCGCTGGTGCACACCAATTAACCGCTGGTTTTAAACTTGCCGGGGCAATTCCAATAAAGTCATCTTTATAAACCCCATTGGTTAATAAGTCATAACTGCGAGCACAAGTCGCAATACGGTGACCACGTGGATAAACATGGCCTTCATCGTCATAGACTTCTGAATAAGGCCCACGATAAATCACAGCATGGCCAACATCTAAGCAAGGCTCGTCCATCGGCTTTATCGCGGTAATCGTCACAGAACGAAACTCAATACCTTCAACCACCTGCCAAGGCTCTGCCTCCCATTTATCATAAGCAACGGCAACGAAGCCAGCATTAACAAATGCATCTAGCATCTCCTGCTCTTGCAATGCACCCGAAACACATCCACTCCATAATGTCGGATCGGCTTTCAAATGACCAGGTACAGGTTCATCACTGATAATATCTGAGATCGCCACCCGCCCTCCCGATTTTGTCACCCGGAATATTTCATCAATCATCTTTGTTTTATCGCTGTCTTGCACCAGATTAAGCACGCAATTAGACACCACCAAATCAATCGAACCCGTTTCAATCAAAGGCTTCGTGTTGGCTTGCGTCGTTTGCCATGATTGTATGCGTAATAAAGCCCCAGCATCTGACACCGGTGTGGTAGCAAGTTGCTCGTCAACGGCCGCTAAATCAACCGCTAAATCTTCAATTAAGCCTTTC
>JABGUA010000162.1 GCA_018646825.1 Piscirickettsiaceae bacterium | reverse complement strand
TCTAGGATAATGCCGACTGCGAACAGTGCGACACCGACCCATACAAACATGCCACCCATTACGATACTTAATAGTGTCACAAGGATTAGAATCGGCGCTAGCCAATATCTAATGTTAATCAAAAGCTTTTTCATGGTAAAAGTACCCCTTAAAAGTAAAGTATTATTATAATTGTTTTACAAATCAAGCATATAAACAAGCCACTTCATGGTTGTTGCTATTGCTTGTTAGTCAAAATAATTCAGACTATGGACGCATTTTAGGGATTTGGTCTGATTTTGAAAATACGTAATTATACAAACATAGATTATTGTATAACTACTTAATAGTTGTTAATATATAGTGAATGCTTATGACTGAGTTGAACGAAAATGAAGGTAAGAATAACTGGTGTCCCGTATAAAAAATCAATTCATCTCATCGATAATATTACCCATACACGGCTAAACAGGCCTATTCCCACCCCCTTACTCAAATGATCTGAGCCTACATAATGCAATCTAATAATAACGATGTAAATATAAGTGAAGTATGCCAGCAAACTGGGGTGGCTGCCGTCACATTGCGCGCCTGGGAGAGGCGCTACGGCATTATTAAGCCCAAGAGAACCGCAAAAGGGCATCGCTTATATAGCCAAGAAAATATTGAGGAAATTAAACAAATTGTTAGCTGGCTAAACCGTGGCGTGGCGATTAGCAAAGTAGCAGCATTACTCACTGCTGCTGAACCTTCCACTCTCCTTGATCCGGATGAAGACTCATGGCAGAAAATACAACAAGAATTATTAAGTACACTGATAGCGCTTAAACAAAGAAGCTTGAACCCATTGCTTGATAAGCTAAATAAATCAATGCCATTTGTCAGTTTATGTGAAAAGGTTTACCAACCACTTCTAAATCAACTAACCGCACGATGGCAAAGCAAGCCATTAGGTTATCAGCTAGAACAACAGTTATGGCAACAAAGCTGGCAGCGACAGATAACTATCATGGCCTTACGTGCAGAAAAACAAAAATCACAAGCTAATTGCTGGCTAGTCAACTTAAGCAATCAAGATATCGCTTTCAATTATTGGTTATTTTATGCCTTATTAATACAATCTGGTATTCATATCAGTGCCATTAATCAGCTGGATGATTTAAGCGCATTGCCCCGACTTAAAAAATCACTAGATCAACCTTTAATTATGTTCAGTGATGACAAAATAGTATCGCGAGAAATCCATCAGATCGATAAAACAAAAGCTCTCTGGCATAAAGATACAATCATCATTGGGCGTGTTGCTGATATTCACCAAGAGGAATTCATCAACATGAAAATTGACCACGTCGGTGGTGATGCCAGCACATGTTGGCAATCGGCCTATTATCAATCTTGGATTCAACAAGTTGTAGATAAACAATAATTTTGTGCCGATAAACCCGCTATGTCTTTAATAATTTAAGAATCTCAAGTAGAAGACAAACCCAAATAGTTCGGTATCTTTACCATTCCACTTGATGTCTCAAATTGCATTCCCGGTGTAATTGGCTGTTATAATCTGCCCAGACATTTTATATTTCCCTTTTAACAAATAGCCAATGTTGCCCCACTGATGGCGCTTCATTATTCGGCTGATATCCACCAACCAATACACCAAATCTATTGCAACTTAAATAGAGCCTCATAGGAAAAGCTACCATGTCATTATTATTCAAAACACTGGGGACATCATGAGCCAAATAAAAGTACTCTTTGTTTGCATGGGCAATATCTGTCGCTCACCGACCGCTGAAGGCGTATTTAATAAATTACTTCAAGATAGGCAGCTAAGCGATCGATTTTTAGTCGATTCTGCTGGGACTCATGCCTACCATGTTGGCAATGGACCAGATGGCAGAGCGCAACAAACCGCAAAAAAACGTGGTGTTGATTTATCAACTATTCGAGCTCGCCAAGTTAAGCCTAATGATTTTGAACATTTTGACCACATTCTTGCAATGGATGCGGACAACGTTGCGATTCTAAGAGATGACTGTCCGAGCGAACACCTGCATAAAGTTAAACGTTTTTTAGATTTTGCACCAGAACAGGATGAGCGTGACGTCCCCGATCCGTATTACGGCGGACAAAATGGTTTTGAGCATGTTTTCGATTTAGTCGAAGCCGCATCTGATGGTTTTTTAGACTCGATTAAATAACTGCCTTCACCTTGTTGAAAAGGACACCTGAACCTATTTATGAGCTAGGCGACAATCCGAACCCAATATAACTTCTCGTAATATGTCAGTAAGTGTATGCTGCTTCATGATAAGAATCTACTTCAATTAATGGAGTTTTACATGTTGAAACGGCTACGGATTAACCAAAAAAAAGCTGCATTCTGTAGTCTGCTACTACTCATGTTTCCCCAATTCGTATTTGCTGCTGGTGA
>JABGUA010000240.1 GCA_018646825.1 Piscirickettsiaceae bacterium | reverse complement strand
CTGAACTCTGGAAACAAAGCGATGTAAGCCGAGTGCGTGATGGAGTACATCCAACTTATCATCATAAATGACCTTACTCAGGGGGCTGGATTGACGAATATATTGGTTTTTTAAGTCAATAACATAAGCATACAAGGCTTTATTGGATTGAATATCATGGGTCACAGGATATTTATTTAATAAAAAGTCACCGAGTTTTTGATTTGCGATGAGGGATTGTACTTGAGACTGTACATCTTCTGGGTAACCGGATAAGTATTTTAATGGGCTCATTCGCGTGATCTTTAGTCGGTCAATTTGAGTAATACGTTAACTTAGTAGCCATTATCTATCCTCATCGATAAAGATACGCCAACTCTGTAGTACACCGTGGAAATCAGCTAAGCCACAGAAAGCTTCTGATTCACCATCGTAGAGAGACAGTGCCTCTTCAAGTTCAACTTCTTCACCATTTTCAAGTTCATTGGCAAATACCCTAACTTGCTCATCATCGAGTTCAATGGATAGCGCTTTGCCTGCCACATGCCAGTTTTTCAGCTGGTTTGATTGCAATTGAGCGATGGCTTGGCAGATCACGTCATATTTTTCTGTACTTTCCCCGAGTTCTTCGACAAACCAAAATCCGAAGACTTCTTGGCCCTGACTAAAATCAGCCACTAAGGTACCGGTTAAGGTATTACGTTGAAACTCATATTCCATAAATGATCATGCCTTAAAATAAAACGGGATAAGCCATTGCTGGATTACCCCGTTTTCAGTATTAATGATGTAGCTGAGTGTTAGCTCATTTTACGATACTTAATCCGTTCAGGCTGATGATCTTTACCAAAGCGTTGTTTGTAATCTTCGGCATATTCGGTGTAGTTACCTTCAAAGAACACGACGTTAGATTCACCTTCATAGGCAATCATATGCGTACAGACCCGATCTAAGAACCAGCGATCATGCGAGATAACGACGGCGGAGCCGGGAAAGGCTAAAATCGCTTCTTCTAATGCCCGTAAGGTTTCGATGTCGAGATCATTGGTTGGCTCATCGAGTAGTAAGACATTGCCGCCTTCTTTTAACAGCTTGGCCATGTGGAGTCGGTTGCGTTCGCCACCCGAGAGGTCTTTGACAAATTTTTGTTGGTCAGAGCCTTTAAAGTTAAAACGACCACAGTAGGCACGTGCCGGGGTTGTGTAGGTGCCGACGGTAATCATGTCATTGCCTTCGGAGATCTCTTGAAACACGGTGTTAGTGCCATTAAGATCACGCGATTGATCGACATAGGCTAATTGCACGGTGCTACCTAAGTCTATTGAACCTGAATCGACTTCTTCTTGGCCTGCGATCATGCGGAAGAGGGTGGACTTACCGGCACCATTGGGGCCGATGATGCCGACAATGGCACCAGCAGGAATGGAGAGGGTGAGGTTGTCGATTAATAGCTTGTCACCATAGGATTTCGTGACATTGTTGAGCTCGATGACTTTGTCACCTAGGCGTGGGCCAGGTGGAATGTAGATTTCTGAGGTTTCATTACGTTTTTGGAATTCACGCGAGTTCATTTCTTCAAATGATTTCAAGCGTGATTTAGATTTGGATTGACGGCCTTTAGCGCCTTGTCGTACCCATTCTAATTCAGCTTTGATGGCTTTATTATGTGACGCTTCTGCTTTGGCTTCTTGTTGCAGGCGGGCATCTTTTTGTTCTAACCAAGAAGAGTAGTTACCTTCATACGGGATACCGCGACCGCGATCGAGTTCTAATATCCAACCGGCGGCATTATCTAGGAAGTAACGATCATGGGTGATGGCAACCACAGTACCTGGGAAGTCTTGTAAGAAACGTTCTATCCAGGCAATGGATTCAGCATCAAGATGGTTTGTTGGCTCATCCAGCAATAACATATCTGGGTTATCGAGTAATAAGCGACACAGGGCGACACGACGACGTTCACCACCGGATAGAACCGACACACTGGTGTCCCATTCGGGTAAGCGTAAGGCATCGGCTGCACGTTCAAGTGCATTGTCTAGGTTATGACCATCTTTGGCTTGAATGAGGTTTTCTAGCTCGGCTTGTTTGGTTGCCAAGGCATCGAAATCAGCATTGGGTTCAGAGTAAGCGGTATAGATAGCTTCTAAGTCGTCCATTGCTTGTTTCACATCAGAAACAGATTCTTCAACAATTTCTCGCACTGTTTTACTGTCATCTAACTCGGGTTCTTGAGGAAGGTAACCGACTTTAATATTCGGCATCGGGACGGCTTCGCCAATATAGTCATTATCAAGACCGGCCATGATTCTGAGTAAGGTTGATTTACCTGAGCCATTTAAGCCAAGTACACCAATCTTTGCACCGGGGAAGAAGGACAGGGAAATGTCTTTAAGAATCTCACGTTTTGGTGGCACAATTTTGCCAACGCGGTTCATGCTATATACGTACTGGGCCATTTTTAACTCAAGTCAATCGAAAGGTCTGATTTTACCTACGATGACCCTATTTAGCGAATCGATTTCAGATGGCTAAAGCAAAGTGTTTTAGACTTTCTTCGAAATCGCCATTATGAATGGGAAAGGGTATTCCATAAAAAACAAAACCCGCCGAAGCGGGTTTGTCTGATAGTAAGGTTATGAGCTTGGGTGTTTGAGAACCTTTAGCGTTTCATACCTTCGGCATCCATCATGATACCCATGTGTTGGTTTGCAACTTTAAGACCACCTTCATGTGCATGCCAGCTGATACTGCCGTCGCCATTATGGTCAACACCGTCAACTACCGCTTGCGTCAGTTCTGCCATTTTGGCAGCATGTGGCGCAGCTTGACTTGCACTGGTTGAAATAAGCACGGCTTGAGCTGCATATAAGGCCATTCTGCTACGTGCGATTGCATTGTTTAACGATGTCACTGCATGTTCAGTGTGGAGTTTGACTGCGTCGGATGCACCTTCGCTTTTACTGGCGAGTGTGGCGTGTCCAATTCCGCCACTGGCGGCCCTAATTAGTCCGTATCCCGTACCTGGTCCTGATCCTTCATATGAGGTGTCGATGGCATGACGCACATGTCTTGCATGCAATTTCATTGCTGCTAGGTTGTCTGGCGTTTTAGCAGAAAGCGCAGCGTGAGCGGCGGCAATTTCACCCTCTTTCATTGCCACTGGCAGGAGGCCGTGTTGGGATGGTGTGTCAGTCCAACTTGTCATGACATGCCCGATATGAGCATGTGCTTCACTCATGGCTTGTCCTGCATAGGCAGTGGTGTTAAAAGCGATTCCTGCAATCATTACTGTTGCTAACCCAGATATAATTTTTTTCATTTTGATACTCCTAATAAAGTTTATTTTGAGGGTATAAATTATTGGCGCTAATGAAACTAGACAACGGCGGTTGTGATTTTATCCCGAATTAATGTTTTTACACTTATTCTGGTTGGTTTGGGTTGGGTGTAACCGTCGAATTAGTTCAGGTATTTCATATGGATGTATGACGGTATGATGTGGGTTGATACCCAGTTCTGCATCTAAGGGTTGTTGATGTTGTACCCACAGTGATGTTATACCCATATTGAGTGCGCCGGCAATATCTGTTTTAAGACTATCGCCGATATGAATCACTTCATGGGCTTCGCAGTTGGCTAATTTAAGCGCTTTGTGGAAGATGGATGCAGCGGGTTTTTCTTCTGGTTCTTGGCCACCGATAATAATATGGTCGACATGTTTAGCGAGGTTTGTTGATTCTATTTTTGGAATCTGGGAAAAGACGGGGCCATTGGTGATGACAACTAGGGTGAACAGTGCTCTTGCTTCAGCTAAGAAGGTGAGGATACCAGGGTAGAAGTCGAATGCCTCAATGCGGTCATTATCAAACTTGTCTTGAATGGCTTGGGCTGTTTCATCGTTAATATAATCGATGTTACTTTTGGCCAATAAGTCATGAATCAATTGCACTCGGAAGGCATTTTCACTTTGTTGTTCGATAATGGGCATGTAACGGGCCCGTTGTTCGTCAGTCCAGTCACGGTATATACCGGTGACATAGGCATTAGCAAAAGCGTCGCCGTTCATGCTGGCACCAAACTGTGTTTCAATGCTGTCTGCCATTAATTGCTTTGCCTGCCCATTGGCGCCTGTTGTGTCACAGAGGGTTTCATCAAGATCAAGGAAAAGGGCTTTTAACATGGAAGCTCAACAGAATAGGAATTCAAGTATTGATAATAGCAAAAATTGGCTTAATTCATTTGCTTACTGTCATTGAATATAAAGCGTGTTAAATCTTATTTTCGAGTTGATGCTTAGTTAGGGTGATGATTTTCTTGTGACATGAAGTGATATGATATAACATATCTTTTATACGTGGCCGTCGATATTTTAAATCTGAGCTTGATTGGCTATAGCTCTAACGGACAAAAAGTAAAGGAGCGGGAACAGTGAGTGTGGAAGAGTGCACCTTATTAGGTGAAAATATGAAAAAAATAGAGACGATACTTGAACATGCCGAACATCATTGTAAAGCACGTGGGGCGCGTTTAACTAATAAGAGAAAGCAGGTTCTATCGGGTTTACTACAGTCTGATAAAGCATTATCTGCCTATGAGTTAGCCGATTTTTGTAAAACAAAGTTTGGAGATTCGATGCCTGCCATGTCGGTATATCGGATTTTGAAGTTTCTTCAGGGCGAGTACTTGGTTCACAAACTGAATTTGGCCAACAAATATGTTGCTTGTGCCCACATTAGTTGTGCTCACAGCCATGCCGTGCCTCAATTCTTGATCTGTGGCCAATGTGAAAAAGTAAAAGAAATAAGTATTAGCAAATCAACTATCGCTGTACTTCAGAAAAGTGTGGAACATGCAGGCTTTCACCTTGTTAGCCCACAATTAGAGATGAACTGTGTTTGCGAAGCCTGCATGGTCAATGCAGCTTAGAATTCCTGATATGAGAGTAAAATGAGAACAATACAAAACTTCACTGATAAAATGGCGATTAGCCTATCTTTATTATGCGCTATTCACTGTTTGGCTTTGCCGTTACTTATTGTGTTGTTGCCTAGTATCACGGCGTTGCAGCTCTATGGTGAGGACTTTCATCTTTGGATGTTATTAGCAGTGATACCGACTAGCCTTTATGCCTTAGGCGTTGGTTGCAAAGCGCACAGACGTTATCGGGTGCTTATCTTGGGTTTATTAGGCCTATTGTTCTTAATCTTGGCTGTCGTTTTAGGTGAGGCTTTCCTAGGCGAGCGAGGGG
>JABGUA010000238.1 GCA_018646825.1 Piscirickettsiaceae bacterium | reverse complement strand
CTGCTGGCCGATCTCCTTTCAAGACAACGTAAGCGAAGATCGATTCACCCTTAATATCATGGGGTTGACCGACCACAGCAGCCTCAGCTACGTTTTTGTGTGCGACAAGAGCTGATTCAATCTCCATGGTGCCTAAACGGTGTCCTGAGACGTTTAGAACGTCATCAATTCGGCCCATAATCCAGAAGTATCCGTCTTGATCGCGACGTGCACTATCGCCGGCAAGATAATATTGTCCATCAAAGTAAGGCCAGTAGGTGTCTTTGTAGCGTTGGTCATCGCCCCAAACGGTCTGAATCATTGATGGCCATGGTTTGCGTATAACGAGGTAACCACCTTCGTCTGCCTCAGTAATCTCTTGTCCTTGTTGGTTAACAATGGCAGCATCAATACCCGGTAAGGCACGGGTACAAGAGCCTGGTTTGGTGATGGTGGTTGCCGGAACCGGCGCTATCATGTGTGCCCCAGTTTCCGTCTGCCACCAGGTGTCAACGATAGGACAGCGTTGTTGACCAATAACCGTGTGATACCACATCCAGGCCTCAGGATTGATGGGTTCTCCGACGGTGCCTAGTAAGCGGAGCTTAGATAAATCATAGCGGTTTGGGTATTCATCACCTATTTTCATTAAGGCCCGAATAGCAGTTGGCGCGGTATAAAAAATGGTGGCTTGATGACGTTGGCAAATATCCCAAAAACGACCTGCATCTGGGACAGTTGGTACACCTTCATAAATCAGTATGGTGGCGCCAGTTGCAAGAGGTCCATAGGCGACATAAGTATGGCCAGTGATCCAACCGACGTCAGCGGTACACCAAAAAACATCGCTGTCTTGGATATCAAAGACCCAACGCATGGTTGTGATGCCGTTAAGTAGATAGCCACCAGACCCATGTTGAATGCCTTTGGGCTTGCCTGTTGACCCAGAGGTATAAAGTAAAAAGAGAGGGTGACCGGCATTGACCCATTCGGGTTCACAGTCAGCTGCTTGTCCTGCTTCGGCTTCAGACCACCAGATATCTCGGCTTGGTTTCATGTTGATGTTATGGCCGGTGCGTTTGAAGACGATGACGGTTTCAACAGAGGGACAACCTTTATTTAATGCGTCATCAGTTGTGACTTTTAACTCAATTATTTTGCCGCCGCGATGGCCACCATCGGCGGTGATAACCATTTTTGCGCGCGTATCTTCGATGCGATCTTTAAGTGATTCGGCAGAGAAACCACCAAAAACAACAGAGTGAATTGCGCCAATGCGGGCGCAGGCCTGCATTGCGATCACTGCTTCTGCAATCATTGGCATATAGATAATGACGCGATCACCTTTATGTATGCCTTGTGATTTTAGAGCGTTGGAAAATACACAAACACGTTGGTGTAATTCACGATAGCTGATGTGTTGCGTATCACCAGGCTCACCTTCAAAAATGATGGCTGTTTTATCGCCACGGTCTGCGAGGTGACGATCTAAACAGTTATATGAGACATTTAGTTTGCCATCCGGAAACCAACGATAGAAAGGGGCATTGCTGTCGTCAATAACAGTCTCGAAGTCTTGATACCAGTCTATTTCTTTCTTGGCTTGTTGTGACCAAAATAAGGTGTGATTTTGTTGGGCTTCGTCATAAAGTGATTCTAATTTGGCAGAGGATAAGGAGGCAGACTTGATGAAATCACTGCTGGGTGGGAATGTCCTGTTCTCATGTAGCGTCGATTGAATATTATCTTGTGCCATTTTAACTACTCTAAAGTTACTGTTTTTCCCGAGTATAACTTGAAATGAACTTCATCAAAATCAAAAAATGCGTTTGTAAGTGCGATGACTAACTTGGTCGTGTTTAAAAACAAAAATGCCCCGATAAATCGAGGCATTAAGTTGGCTTGATTGCGTTCAAACCCAATTAGATATGAGGATATAACTTAGACGCGATTTTTCTCGCGAATTTCAGCCAAAGTTTTGCAATCGATACAGAGTGTGGCTGTTGGTCTGGCTTCTAATCGCCGAATACCAATGTCGGTGCCACAAGACTCACAATAACCATAATCACCTTTGTCTAAATCTTGTAGTGACTCTTCAATTTTTTTGATGAGTTTGCGCTCGCGATCACGTGTACGTAATTCCAGTGTGAACTCTTCTTCTTGTGTTGCACGATCATTTGGATCTGGGAAGTTAGCGGCATCATCTTGCATATGATGAACGGTCCGATCGACTTCCTCCATCAACTGTTTACGCCAGCTTTCAAGGATACTGCGGAAGTGCGATGCTTGCTCGTCGTTCATGTAATCTTCCCCCGATGTTTCATCGTAGGGGGTGAATTTAGCATCAAGCTGTGTTGAATCCATGTGAAGGAACCTCGTATCTTTTCAAATTTAAGGGCGCATCTATACCAGATGACAGCCTATAGTGCAAAAAACTTGTTATTATTTTAGCTTATTTTTCATTGGAAAAACTGTGTGGTTGATCAATTAAAAGCGGTCATATTCGATGTCGATGGGACTTTAGCAGAGACAGAGCGCGATGGACACCGGGTTGCATTTAATCAGGCTTTTGTTGAAATGGGTTTCGATTGGGTATGGGATGAAATTCTGTATGGCAAGTTATTAGCTGTAGCAGGTGGTAAAGAGCGCATTATTTATTATTTGAGGGCGTTTAATCCTAGTTTTAGCTATCAAGGTTCTCTTGCGGTATTGGTTGACAATATCTATGCGGCGAAGACCCGCCATTATGTCGCATTGTTAAATGCTCAAAAAATTTGTTTGCGGTTTGGTGTATTAAGATTGATAAATGACATTCGGGAGTTGGGTTTGCGCATGGCAATTGCTACCGCAAGTAGTACTGAAAATGTGACGACATTGATCATACAGACTCTTGGGAGTGATGTTTTAGACTGGTTTGATATTATTGCAACCGGTGATTTGGCCTTAAAAAAGAAGCCCGCCCCGGATATTTTTTATTACTGTTTAGCGAAACTAAAATTGTCAGCAGAAAACTGTTTAGTCATAGAAGATTCTGAAAATGGGGTTAAGGCCGCTATTGCAGCAGGCATTTCAACCATCGTTACATTTAACGATTATACCAAAGGAGATGATTTTACCGGCGCAGTGGCAGTTTTTGACCACTTAGGAGAACCGACACAGTTTTGTCAGCAAAGGGCCGGAATATCTATTGTTACTCCTTACATTACTGCCCTAGACTTAAAGGCGATTCATGCCAAAGAATAAGTTAGACATAACGAAACGTGCTGAGGGAATTTCTCCTTTTCATGTGATGAATATATTGGCTCAAGCAAAAGCGCTTGAGGCACAAGGCCGAGATATTATTCACTTGGAAGTCGGTGAGCCTGATTTTATGACGCCGGAACCGATTGTCGAGGCGGGTATTGCTGCTTTAAAAGCAGGTCAAACCCACTACACACCTGCGCTCGGTTTGCCTAAATTAAGACAGGCAATTGCAGATTGGTATCAGTCACATTATGGCGTTTCTTTGTCGGCTGAACGTGTTGTTGTAACACCGGGGGCATCTGGCGCATTGCTGTTGGTTATGGGGGCTCTGTTAGAACGTGATAAAAAGGTGTTATTAGCTGATCCTGGTTATCCTTGTAATCGTCATTTTGCGCAATTCGTAGAGGGTCAAGCGCAGTCAGTGCCCGTAACAGCTGAAGACGGTTATCAATTGACCGCTGATAGTATTTTAAAGTACTGGGATAGCCAAACATCGATGGCGCTGTTAGCTTCTCCAGCTAATCCAACAGGGACAGTATTGAGTCGGCATGATTTAACCGTTCTATCTAAGGCGATTAAAGACCAAGGTGGTCATTTCGTTGTGGATGAGATCTATCATGGTTTGATTTATGGTGATGTCGATACGACGACAGTGTTAGCTATTGATGATGATGCCTTTGTAGTAAACAGCTTTTCAAAATTTTTCGGTATGACAGGGTGGCGGTTAGGTTGGTTAATCGTGCCTGAACCCTATATTTCAGTCATGGATAAACTCGCTCAAAACCTATTTTTAGCACCACCCACACTATCCCAACATGCCGCTTTAGCCGCATTTGAGCCTGAGACATTAACGATCTTAGAGCAGCGACGTCAGCTTTTTGATCAAAGGAGACAGACGTTATTATCAGCTTTAACGGCACTAGGCCTTGATATTAAAGCTGTACCAGTGGGTGCGTTTTATATTTATGCGGATTGCAGTCGTTTTTTGAATGCCGCACAGCCTGATAGTATGTCGCTGTCTCAGTTTTGGCTTCAAGAAGCAGGCGTCGCGGTGACCCCTGGGAATGATTTTGGTGAGTTTGGAGCTAAAACACATATTCGCTTTGCCTACACGAGGGAGTCAACACGGCTGTTAGAAGCGGTAGAACGGCTTTCAGCTCTATACTAATGAGCAGGCTGAACCAAATTTATTTTTTATTGATTTAAGGACCTTAAATGACACACTCAACAATTATGTATACCAAAACAGATGAGTCGCCTGCTTTGGCTACGTATTCTTTGTTGCCTCTTGTTCAAGCTTTTGCCGTAGCAGCAGATATTAACGTTGAATTGTGTGATATTTCTTTAGCAGCAAGAATTTTAGCCCTGTTTCCAGACTATTTAACTGAAACGCAACGCGTTGAAGATAATTTGATGATGTTAGGGCAATTGGCTTTAAAGCCCGAAGCCAATATTATTAAATTACCGAATATCAGTGCTTCGATGCCACAGTTAAAGGCTGCAATAAAAGAATTACAAAATAAGGGCTTTGCGTTACCTGATTACCCTGATGTGATTAATAGCGATGAGAAACGCGATATTCAAGCACGTTATGACAAAGTCAAAGGCAGTGCAGTTAACCCTGTTTTACGAGAAGGGAACTCTGATCGACGTGCGCCGTTAGCCGTTAAAAATTATGTCCGCCAGCACCCGCATGATATGGGTGCATGGTCGGCTGAGTCGAAAACACACGTGGGGAGCATGTCATCCGGTGATTTTTTTGGTAGTGAGCAATCTGTCACGTTAACTGATGATAACGATGTGCGTATTGAGTTTATGGATGATGAGTCAGGCGAAATGACACTGCTGAAATCTTCAATACCCTTGTTGGCCGGTGAAATTACTGATGCAGCTATGATGAGTACCGCTCAGTTAAGAGACTTTGTGGCGAATGAAATTGATAAGGCTAAACAGGAAGGGGTGTTGTTTTCAGTTCATTTGAAAGCAACGATGATGAAAGTCTCTGATCCCATTATCTTTGGCCATATTACGCGGGTGTTTTATCAAGCTGTTTTAGACAAACACCAAGCATTGTTTGATTCACTTAGTGTTAATTTGAATAATGGACTAGGGGATGTTTATAGCAAAATAGCAACTTTAGATTCGAGCCAACAGGCGGAAATTCTGGCCGATATCGCTGCGGTTTATGCCAATAGGCCGGCTTTAGCCATGGTGAACTCAGATGAAGGGATTACCAACTTACATGTTCCTTCCGACGTGATTGTTGATGCCTCGATGCCTGCCATGATTCGGGCATCAGGCAAAATGTGGAATGCGAATGGCGAACTGCAAGATACCAAGGCGATTATTCCAGACCGTTGTTACGCAGGAATATTCCAAAAAACAATCGACTTTTGTAAGGAAAATGGCGCTTTTGATCCGGTTACGATGGGGACGGTGCCAAATGTGGGTTTAATGGCTCAAAAAGCGGAAGAGTATGGCTCACATGATAAAACTTTTGAAATAGCTTCTAAGGGTACTGTTCGTGTCGTAGATAGTTTGGGTCAGGTTTTAACTGAGCATGCTGTTGAGCAGGGTGATATTTGGCGGATGTGCCAAGTCAAAGACTTACCGATTCAAGACTGGGTTAAGTTAGCCGTTAATCGTGCGAGATTAACATCGACGCCGGCTGTTTTTTGGTTAGATGAAAATCGGGCCCATGATGTACAACTGATTGCCAAAGTGAACCGCTATTTAGCGGATCATGATACTGCCGGATTGGACATGCGTATTTTATCACCTGAAGATGCCATGGCCTTTTCGCTTAAGCGTATAAAAGCGGGGCAAGATACGATTTCTGTGACAGGTAATGTATTGCGAGATTACTTGACTGATTTGTTTCCAATCTTAGAATTGGGTACGAGTGCGAAAATGTTGTCAGTCGTCCCATTGATGAATGGCGGTGGTTTGTTCGAGACAGGAGCAGGTGGCACAGCACCTAAATTATTAGAACAGTTATTAGGTGAGAATCACCTTTGTTGGGATTCGCTCGGTGAATTTTTGGCATTAGCAGCCTCATTAGAGCATTTAGGCCGAACAACAGATAATAAGAAAGCGGCAGTATTAGCCGAAACGTTAGATGAAGCGACTGGCCGACTATTAGCGTTAGACAAATCACCTTCTGGCCAGGTTGGTGAGCTAGATAACCGTGGTAGTCATTTTTACTTAGCTCTGTTTTGGGCTCAGGCATTAGCGGCACAGGAACAAGATGTCGAGTTTAAAGGTTATTTCAAAGGGTTGGCGGATGAGCTGACTGAAAATGAAACTAAAATTGTGGGGCAATTAAACGAAGCACAGGGTGATGCTGTTGATTTGGCCGGTTATTATTTTGACAACGTTGAGGTGGTGTCAAAAGTCATGCGCCCGAGTGAGACGTTAAATAATATTATTGCGAATTTCACACCTTAACTTTTTCCAAATAAAGTGCCGTTGCCCCTGCTACAGCGGCAGGGATAACAATAAAGTTCACGACAGGAATCATCGTAACGGCTAATGTCGCAAGACCAAACCCTAAGGCTAATGACCGTTGGGTCTTGAGCTTTTCGCGCTGCTCTGGGAATTTCATCTGATGATTACCCATCGGATAGTCATGGTATTGCAAGGTTAACATCCATCCTGAAAAGACGAACCAGAGGGCAGGGGCTGCAATGTTGACGACAGGAATCCATGAAAAGATAAATAAGGGAACAATCCAGAGCAGAAAGTATTTTATCTTTTTTAGTTCATTCCAGAGTACCGCTGGCGTATCTTTGAGAATTTGTTGGAAAGATAAGCTTGGCGGTGCTTGACCAGTCAGTTTCTTCTCGACAGCCTCGGCTAAAGGGCCGTTAAAGGGTGATGCCAAAAAGTTAGCAATAATTGAAAAGCTAAAGAAAACGATAATGCTGACTAATGCAGTGAAAATAGGCATGATTAACCACATGACAGCATTGAGTAACCAGTCAGGTAGCCAAGTGGGCATCAGACTATTTAACCAGCCATCAAACTGACTATATCCTAGCCATATCGCAACGCTAAAGAGCATGATGTTGATGGCCATGGGCAGATAAGCGAAACGGCGAATACCTTTTTGATTCATCAGGCTAAAGCCTTTTAGCAGGTATCCAGCACCTTTTAATAAATTATCCATATTGTTTAGTTTTCATCCGAAGGTGTGATGAGTTTACCTTGAGCAATGCGGGCACTGCCATAAGCGGCTTCTGTATAAGTGGGGATAGAAATAGGTATTTTCAATGTGTGCTGGCGAATCGCTAACCAAGCTGAATTGCTGGCACCACCACCGACGGTGTCTATTGAGGAGACTTCAGATGCGCCGGCTATTTGTAATGCTTGATAGGCTAGTAATTCTATATTGGTGATGCTTTGTAAAAGGCTATGGCAAAAAGCAATATCACTTTTTGATCTGGGTGTGAGTCTGGGTTGCAGTGTAGGGTCGTTGATAGGGAAACGTTCTCCAGCATTTAATAAAGGGTAGTAATCTTCTGTGGGTTGATGGATGTCTATCTGCTGGCTGAGTTCGGCTAACTCTTGTGATGTAAAAAAGTGTTTTAGTACTGCGCCGCCAGTATTAGAAGCACCACCGATGAGCCAGTGTTGTCCAAGGCGGTGGCTGTAAAGGCCTTGTTCTGCTTTAAAAATAGGTTTATCACTGATGAGTTTTATGGTTAATGTCGAACCGAGTGATGTAACGGCTTGGCCTATTTTATTGATGCCAGTAGCAAGGACACCTGCAATACTGTCTGTCGTGCCAGCAATAATGTCTGGGGCTTCTTCAATGTTAAAATGTTGACATAGCGCTGGGGATAGCCGACCTATCTTTTTACCTGCTGGGACAACGCTGGGTAATACCTTAGGGTTGATGATTTGGTTGAGCCAGCCCGGCCAATGACGCTTTACGGGGTCATAAGCGGTCTTTAAGGCATTATTTTCATCCGTTATGCCAAGCGGCGCTCCAAGCTTGAAGTTAATCCAGTCTGCTTGATGAAGGAGCTGATAATCTGTTGTTTTGGTTTGTTGTTGAAAATAACATAACTTTGCTAAGCCAGAAGTTGGGCCTTGAGCGCCCGTGTTATCTGGTGCAATTCGAGCAATACGCAAGCTCTGTTCAATTGCACGGTTGTCGTTATACATTAAAATGGGAGTGATAAGCCGCCCTTGCT
>JABGUA010000237.1 GCA_018646825.1 Piscirickettsiaceae bacterium | reverse complement strand
TGACAAGATAGAAGCGATTCAAGCTGACTCTAAAGCTACTTTAGCAGAGACAAAACCAACTCAACCAGCTGTTGCTACTAATGATGTAACACCACCGATTGCCGATGAAATCAGCTTTGATGACTTCGCTAAAATTGATTTGCGTATCGCAAAAATCATTAATGCCGAGCATGTTGAAGGTGCTGATAAGTTGTTAAAACTAACCCTCGATATTGGCCTAGAACAACGTCAAGTGTTTGCCGGTATTAAATCTGCCTATTCACCAGAAAGCTTAATTGGCAAACAAACAGTCATGATTGCTAACCTTGCAGCTCGAAAAATGCGTTTTGGCTTATCTGAAGGTATGGTCTTGGCTGCTGGCCCTGGGGGTGAAGACTTATTCATCTTAACCCCCGATGAAGGTGCTAAGGCCGGAATGAAAGTGAAATAATTTAGCTACATTTTTCATCTCTGGCTTTTTGTAATGGTTTATTGTGTGCATACATAGTCAAGGCTTCAGTAATCCTATCGCACCCTTTGCCCTCTGGATTCAAATAAACTGAAGCAGAAATCAAATCCTCATATACTTTTAGTTCCGGGTCTTTGTTTACATAATCATTAGCCCAAAGAACAAAACGTTCAACCTCTTCAATATTATCATTTTCGATATTTGCATAAAGATTGGAACGCATTGCCACTTGTTCTGCCAAAGGCCTAAAGTACAGATTATTCAATGCTTTTTGTAAATAAGGCGGTTCCGCATTTTTATTATATAAAAAATCATATAAATCTTCCTGAGCTTTAGCCGTGTTAACCATAAAAGCTGTTGTTGAAATAGCGATGATAACAGCCAGTATTTGTAATGAGATACTTGCAGCTTTACTTAATCTGATTTCTACTTTTTTTATCTGGTGCCCCATCACCAAATAAATCAAAAACAACCATATAAACCAGTGCAAAGATGAAGCATAAAAAGGTAATTCTACTTGTGTATGCAAACTAATAGGCAGCAACATCGCGGTATACGCCCCCCCGCGCTGAAAGCCACAACGATATAGTGCAATAAAAACCCCTGTTGCAAAAACAAGAATGCCAGCAAAAGCTAATAGACCTCCTCCAATCAGCCAAAACAGTATTTCGTTATGTGGGTGATTAATACTGTTTGGTATGTGAATATCTGGGTTTCTGTTCACATAATCAGATGATTGTGGATTCCAAGCCTTTCTAAAATTTCCTATGCCATAGCCTTTAAAAGGTTTCTGTATTACTAGTTCCGCACCTATAGCATACAACGATAAACGTGCTGCTGAATAAGACTCGTCATGTAATTGACTCGTTTTATCCATGGTCTGTTGTATTCCAGTTTGGCCTAGATAAATACTGACACAACTCGCGGCAAGCAAGACACCTAGCATCGGTTTTTGTCGAATTAATAGTTTATACCTGCTTACCAAAATAAGTGGGACAACCAAAAAAAGTGACAAAAGACCAACGCGTGAACCCGATGCCATCACCACATAAACAGCCAGCATAAAAGAAATCACAATTACTGTTTTAACCGTGATTGCACGTGTTAAGAAACTTGGCCGGCTTATGTAATACAACGTTACCGCAATGCCCGTGACCAAAAAACTGCTTAGCACATTGACTTGTTGGAAGTTACCTCTAGGGAGCAGGTCCCGGTTCGGGAACCATTTTGTTACCTCATCTAAGCTGAGCGTTTGTAAACTGCCTAGTAACCCATGTAAACCAGTAGCGACAATAATAATGAATAATATGTTATCTAGATTTTACTGCTTAAATCTAAACTGAAACAAGGCAAATAAAAAACCCAAACCACCTAATAAATATAACTGACGCATCAACCACGTGGTGGGACGGTTAACTTCATTCAAAAAACCAATTAATATTACGATCACTGGGAAAGCCAGTAAATATAGCCATAAGGATGGATAAACCCACTTTCTAGAACTAGAAAATAACGCAATGCCAGCAGCAATAAAACAACTTGCAATAACCCATATGGGTATATTGAAGGTTAATGCTAAACCAATACCGCCAATATTATTCACACTATAGAAAGGACTGACTACAAATAATAGGGCCAACAAAAACAAAGCACTTTTTTGTTGGTTTAATATGGTTAAATTCTTTTTTATTTGCATCTTATTAATCAACGACCCCTCGGCGTAACTGCCGTGCTTATTGCTTGTTCTATATTACCTTGGTTCGGGAACTGTGTTTTCAACTGTGGACCAAAATGGGTGTCTAGTTGTCTTAGCCGCGGTAAGGCAATATCTAATATCGTTGTATCTGCCCCTAGGCCTAGCGCCATGCGTGCAGCTTGTTCACCGACTACGCCACCACCTAACACAATCACTTTGGCTGGCAATACACCGGCTATACCACCCATCAGTAT
>JABGUA010000218.1 GCA_018646825.1 Piscirickettsiaceae bacterium | reverse complement strand
TAAGAAAGGCTATGTAAACTGCCTAGGCGCATTGACTGGTGGTCAAGCACTACAACAAGTGAAAGCAGGTATCGAAGCGATTTACCTATCTGGCTGGCAGGTTGCAGCAGATGCAAACACTTCAGAAACTATGTACCCAGATCAATCTCTATATGCTTACGACTCAGTACCTACTGTTGTTCGTCGTATTAACAATACATTTAAGCGCGCTGATGAGATCCAATGGGGACGTGGTTTAGAGCCAGGTCAAGACGGTTACACAGACTACTTTGCACCAATCGTAGCGGATGCAGAAGCCGGTTTCGGTGGTGTATTAAACGCTTTCGAATTGATGAAGAACATGATCATCAACGGTGCTGCTGGCGCTCACTTTGAAGACCAGCTAGCTGCGGTTAAGAAGTGTGGTCACATGGGCGGTAAAGTACTAGTTCCAACACAAGAAGCCATCCAAAAGCTACAGGCAGCTCGCCTAGCTTCTGATGTTTTAGGTGTTCCAACTATCGTATTAGCACGTACCGATGCTGAAGCAGCAAATCTATTGACTTCAGACTTCGATGAGAATGATAAGCCATTCTGCACAGGCGAACGTACAGCAGAAGGTTTCTACCGTGTTAACAATGGTCCTGAGCAAGCGATTTCTCGTGGTATTGCTTACGCACCATATGCTGATTTGGTTTGGTGTGAGACCGGTACCCCAGACTTAGGTTTTGCTCGTGAATTTGCGGAAGCAGTTCGTGCAGAGAACCCAGGCCAGTTATTAGCATACAACTGCTCACCATCATTCAACTGGAAGAAGAACCTAGACGATGCAACTATCGCTAGATTCCAAGACGGTTTGTCTGACTTAGGCTACAAGTACCAATTCATCACACTCGCTGGTATTCATAACATGTGGTACAACATGTTTGACCTAGCGCATGACTACGCACGTGGCGAAGGCATGAAGCATTATGTTGAAAAAGTACAAGAGCCAGAATTTGCTGCGGCTGAGAAAGGTTATACTTTCGTAAGTCACCAGCAAGAAGTTGGCGCAGGCTACTTTGATGACGTGACTACTGTAATTCAAGGTGGTCAGTCTTCAGTAACTGCACTAACAGGTTCTACTGAAGAAGAGCAGTTCTAAGGTCTTAGATCTTAAATTGCTGGGCTTAAACTGAACGGTTAAGCCTAGGTCAAAATCGGCGCTCGGGTAAAATCGAGCGCCGATTTTGCTTATAGTGTAGAGAAGTGTAACTTATGATCGATAAGATCAAGAAGCTAAGGTAAGTTTAAGCAATGCCAGATACTGAAATCTTTAAAGTCATTTTTCAAAATGAGACTAAGGTCTACGAAGTGTTTGCACGTGAAGTGTATCAGTCAGATATGTATGGTTTTATTACTATCGAACAGCTGGTATTTAACGAACGTAACTCAGTATTGGTTGACCCTAGCGAAGAAAAACTTAAAACTGAGTTCGCCTCGGTTAAACGTTGCTATATTCCTATGCATGCCATCATTCGTATCGATGAGGTGGATAAGGAAGGAACGAGTAAGATTATCGAAGGTGACAATAAGGTAACGCCGTTCCCAACTTCGGTTTATACCCCCAGTAATTCTGGGAAAACTGAGTAATTGATTGGCGGTGGGTGCAAATCCATCTAGTAAGATAATATGGAGAGATGCCAGAGCGGTCGAATGGGCTCGCTTGGAAAGCGTGTGTGCGTTAATAGCGTACCGAGGGTTCGAATCCCTCTCTCTCCGCCATTATTTAGTTCTCGTTATTCCGATTAAATTTTTTGCTGATTCTTCATCTGTTGTCTATGAGATGAGAGCCGTCGGCTGGAAAATCGTCAGGAACGATTTTGGACTTTGAGCAAAGCGAAAAACCCGTAGGGCAGAATGAGAATGCAGGGATGTACTGTGTTTATCCCTCATCTTTTCGCCATTATTGATGAAATAACACCTCAAGTACTGCTGAACTGCGTAGTATTTCTCTTGATTTCTGTTATTTCTTGTTATTTCTTGTTATTTCTTGTGATTTCCCTTAATTTTGCCTCTCTTACATGTTTAAATAGCGCAGGCTGATATATTGAGTCCTAATTATAGTTATAATTGTTGTTTCAAATGATAGTAAAAACAGCGTTATATTTTTTATCGTAAAAATAGAGAGAGAGTTATGAGTAAAGGTACAGTTAAGTGGTTTAATGCAGAAAAGGGTTTTGGCTTTATCGCTCCTGAAGATGGTAGTAAAGATTTATTTGTCCATCACTCAGAGATCCAAGCGGGCGGTCAGTACGCAACATTGAATGACGGTCAAGCAGTTGAGTTCGAAGTAGGCGAAGGCCAAAAAGGACCATGTGCAAATAAAGTCGTAGCTATCTAAGCAACGCTTTAACGTTAGTAAAGTAACCGGTCGGTATCGCCACCGGTTCACTATCCGGGGTTGGGTTGCCTGACCCTTGGGTTATGTCTAAGTGATTCGGCAGTTTGTCGAATCGACTTTGCCGTAGTTCCTACTCATCTGGTTATCTACCTGAGTATCGATTCTTACCTTGAAAAATAGGGAAGCGTTGTCGTAGTCCGCTTTTAATTAGTTCCAATACTTTCCTCATTAGGCGACAAGTCTAGTAAGAGTATTAGGTGGTTAATGCTTTTTTAACTCTGCCTTTCCTGCTTAAAGAATAACTTTTATCCGAGATGATTCTCGTTAGAATTTTAATATTCAAGTGTTGTGCTAAGTAAGCAGTAATAGAGTGATGAGATATTCAGAGAAGCTGGATTCAGGGATAGTCTTTCGTCCTACACAAAGACATAAATCTTTCTTCAATTTCTTATATATAGAATACAGCAACCGTATTTTTTGGATAAACTACATCTGGTCTTGCGGCAGATAAGCGAGCCGGTTGACTGCTATATATCTGCTGAGTGAACTTGTTGTGGCTACATATGACTTTAAATTTTAGGTCCTGATTAAAACTCTATTTGGAAAGCTCCGTCATGTTAATTCCTCGAATCCCGCTTCTCTATAGTATCTGTTTGTTGAGCATACTCGGCTCTTCGGTATTCACTTCAGTTCAGGCGGCAGATAGTAATGAAAGATTTTCGATTAAATTTCGCTATGGTCACTATGACCGTGATTACGACACGAATAGTAAAGATCGCAAACAAAGTGGATACAGTGGCATATTAGGTTATCAGTCTGCCTGGTTTGGTGATCGGTTTAGGTTGGGGTTTGCTGCTCAGACTTCAAAAGAGTTAGCCAGCTCTGGCTTGGCAACTGAAGATCTATTGGCATTTAATGGACACGAAAACAAAGATCATAGTTTGATAGCTGAGGCCTATGTTGATTATGCAGCACTTGATTCACTCAAATTTCGCGTAGGGCGACAGAAGCATAAGTCCTTATTGATGGCTTCAGCCACACGCTTACTACCATCGACTTTTGAAGGGGCCTCATTGCATTGGCAGGCACATACTAATGCTCAGTTATATGCCTCGCGATACTATAAATGGTCGCGTCGTGCAGATGAGCAATTCAATGGGTTTGCAACGGATCAAAGTGGTGAGGGTGCGATTGATTATGTGGATATCGTCAGCGTTAAAATTAAGATTGCTAATAGCCAGCTAACTGCTGAATATTTACATTCCGATGATTATTTACAGAAATGGGGCATTACTAGCGACACCGTATGGCAGGGCAATGGTTTTAAATTAAATACAATGATGGGCCTTTTTGGCGCAACCGACGCGGGTAAACTCTTTGTTACAGATGCTGAGTCGGGAGACCTAGATTATGACGCGAGCAAAGCGTCTGCTAATGGCCGTCAGCAATATAGTTCATTAGGTGCTTATCTGGGCGTTAAGCTCAGTGTGAAACAATCTCAATTCGGGCTTTATCACAGTTGGATAGGAGATCCTTGGCTAGAAGATAGTTATGCTAAAGATCATGGTACTAATCCCTTTCCACATCGTACGGCTGGGCCAGACATGCTGAATAAAGATGAAAAAGTCCTATTGGTGGAATATAAGCAAGACTGGCAAAAACTGTTATCAACGCAATTAACGTCACGTATTGCGTATGCCTATGGCTATGACGCTGAGAATGCGGTTTCAAAGGACTTAGGGCATGCTGATGAGCGCTGGTTTGAAATTGATCTGCGATGGCGTCCTGAGGGATTTAAGGGCTGGACGTCACGGCTACGTTATCGTGATTATGGCTCTTCAGAAACGGGTAGTGTGCGTGGGGTTAAAGAAGATCAAACTGATATTCGGTTAACCTTGGACTATGTGCATTCATTCTAGGTGCATTAACGAATTTACGAGACTGTGCTTAACTGAAGACGTGTAAGTTTGTTGGGCTTGGCAAAGAGAGAGGTTAGGGCTACCTAAGAGAAGTAACCCTAGATTAAAGCCTAAATTTTCTAGCCTCGTACGCGACTTTTTAGATCTAATAAAAAGCTTTGTTCGAAGCCTTCAAATAACTGGGCTTCTTCTGCACTGAGTGATTCTTTAAATACGTCTGGTATCTTAGAAAAGCTCTCTAATCCGGCATCGGCTACCTTAGTACCCGCTTCGGTTAGACTCAAGATGGTCTTACGTCGATCGACTGTATCTTGAATACGTACAATCAGCTTCTTTTCTTCAAGGTCATTGATCAACTTAGTCACAAACGATTTATGTCGTGTCATTAGTTGGGCAATATGAGCGGGTGAGTTAGCCTCATTAAAGTAAATAATCTTCAATGCTAACCAATGTTGGTATCTGAGAGAGTTTTTTTCCAACTGACTATTTAACTCAGATTTAAGCACGTCTAATAATTTGTTCGAGATGCTGACGGCACTCAGGTAGAAATTCAGTTGAATATTTTTAAGTGCAGCAGTTGCATTCTCCGTAATCTTGCTGACAGCTTTGCCTTGTGAGCGGGAATTTCTATAATATTCTGATGATGTTGCCTGCTCTTTCATATTAGCTCCAATTCGAATCCATTCTATTTAGTAACTTGTATTCAGATACATTTCAGCAACTAAAATATTCCATTTTCTATGAGCTTTGCCACCGTATGTATACGGTAATAGACCATATATTTTTAACAAAAATATAATAAATTAGTCATTGTTGATTACAAATATATCTAGTGGGATAGTTAATATTAATCGTAGCATACGCTTGTATAGGTAATGTATAGACTAACGCTTTTTAGTGAACTAAGTTAACTTAATTTTATTGCAATGGCAGTTTTAGTTGCTGTGAAACGAACCAGACTAAGGCCAGTTCACACTTTGTATTAATAGCCAGTTTTTCCATAGCATTAGCGCGATAGTCCTCAATAGTCCGTGGACTTAATTTTAGATGAGTAGCTATTTTCTTATTTGTCATCTCTTCTTTGGTAGAGAGTAGTAGATTAATAACTTCCTCTTCGCGCTTAGTTAAAGTTTTTATCCGACGCTGCATCTCTAGAAATAAATCGCGATTATATTTTCTCTTTCTACCTATGAATAATAGATGCTCGAGGCTAGCCTTTATAGCGCTACACTCAGAGGATTCAGACCAATAATCTATGATTCCATCGCGAATAAAGCTAACTATTTCGGTAACCGTAGGTTGATTAGTATAGATGATGACAGGGATATTGAGGAATGAGCAGGAAAGTAAAGAGGCTAGTGCTATCTGATTATCTTCAGCAACTGTCTGCGTAATAATTAAGCCAGAAGGTTCTTTGTAATGGATTGGTTTAAGCAGACTTTCCTGACTCTGAGATAAATTAAGATATTCATCTATGTTGAGCAGGGTATGTGGTGCATGGTGGCTGTTAAGGTGTGAGATCAGTGATTGTGGAGCAGCTCTGTCTAAAACAATAAGACTGACAGTAGAAATGTTTGGAGCGTGATTTTTTGCTGGTGATGTTAAATAATCATTATTTTCTAGAAGGCTTTTTAAGACATGTTTTAGGAGCTCTGGCATTGAGTTTAACGCATGTAATTATCAAAATTGATTGTATAACTACTGGCGTAATGATGTGTGATGGGGAGTAACAATCTATCTTCTTGGAGGATAAATGTCACAAGAAAATTAAGTTTATTATCAATAATTTAAAATATAAATTAAAATTATTTAAGCAACTACCTGAGATTTTTTTTTAATAACCTCAAATGCTGCTAAGGCGCGTAACCTGGCTTTCTTGTGGTTAACAATTGGGCTGGGATAGGTCTTGTCTAGTCTAATGCCAGCTAGTTGTAATTCGTCAGCTGAGGCTTCCCATGGGGAATGAATATATGCCTTAGATAATTGATCTAATTCAGGAACCCACTGGCGAACATAATCACCATTGGGATCAAATTTCTCTCCCTGTAGCACAGGATTAAAAACTCGGAAGTAAGGT
>JABGUA010000155.1 GCA_018646825.1 Piscirickettsiaceae bacterium | reverse complement strand
TAGCGCCGATGATAGTGTGGGAGTTCCCATGTGAAAGTAGGTCACTGCCAGGCTTTTAAATTAAGATACCCAGTCCTCAACAGAGGCCTGGGTATTTTTTTGGGTGTTGTAATTACAGAGTTGTTACCAACGGCTTAATGTCCACTGCTCTTCGATACTGAAGAAACCATTAGTGTAAGTAATGATGTCAAGTTGCAATAAATTCTGCTCAAATTTAACTTTATATATAGTCTCTACTAAAACAGTGCCGCGTGAAAATTGAAGACTTTGATAGCTTTTTTCTGTCACGATTAACGTATCAGGGCCATTAGATAGAAAAGTATCGATATCGCGTTTTTCAAAGATGCGTCTGTGATAAAGCACTTTCTTATTTTGGTCACGAAAATCTAAATCAGCATGTAACTTTAGCCTCTTTTCACTATGGGATTTAATCTCTAGCTCTACGCTTGAACTATCAGTGATTTTGATAGGGTGTTTAACTGAACCTTTACATTCTATTTGTTTTAATTCTCCGCGCCAGTCACCAGCTAGCCTATCAACGACTTCTTCTAATTGATTTTCTTGTTCCTTACTTAAAGAGTAGGGATGTTTATCAATCTCATAGTAAGCTTCGCCTGCAATCCGTTCGCTACAAGATTGGTTTGCTATCGCAGGCTGAATAGAAAAAAAGGATATAGCGACAAATAAAAAAAAGTTTTTTTGTCTAGACATGATTTTACCCTTAAAGCCTTGTTTGATGGATTTGAATTGATTATTGACTATAAGTCATATTGCCTTATATGACTAAATAATCATTAATGTTGAGTAGTCTAAGAATATTTTGAATTTAGTCTAGATTTCACTTTATTTTATTGCTATAGTGTCATTAATTCTGAAACCCCCTCCATATTTAAAGTTAATTGCACCCACCATTGCGTGCCCAAATCAAACTATCTTTATAAAAAATCCCATTTTAGGTAATACATGAATCTTACAGATCTAAAGAAGCAGTCCGCTGCTCAATTGATGGAACTTGCCATCTCAATGAAGCTTGAAGGCTTAGCCCGAAACCGAAAACAAGATTTGATTTTCGCCATCGTTAAAGAACACGCCAAAAACGGTGATGATGTATACACTGAAGGTGCATTAGAATTATTACCGGATGGTTTTGGTTTTTTGAGATCTCCAGAAGACTCTTATGTAGCAGGACCAGATGATATCTATGTTTCGCCTAGTCAAATCAGACGGTTTCATTTAAGAACGGGTGATACCCTAAAAGGTAAAGTTAGAGCGCCTAAGGACAGCGAACGTTACTTTGCTTTAATTAAAGTTGAAGAAATTAACTTCGAGAAACCTGAAAACACTAAAAATAAAGTGCCTTTTGAAAATTTAACGCCATTATTTCCTAATGAGCGTTTCACATTAGAACGAGGCAATGGTAGTACAGAAGATTTAACGCCCAGAATTGTTGATTTGGCATCACCGATTGGTAAAGGACAACGTGCTTTGATTGTTGCGCCACCAAAAACAGGTAAAACCATGATTTTGCAATCTATTGCACAATCAATCGCGGCTAATCATCCTGACAGTTATTTAATTGTTCTTTTAATTGATGAGAGACCTGAAGAAGTGACTGAAATGCAACGTTCTGTCAAAGGTGAAGTTGTTTCAAGCACTTTTGACGAGCCTGCTTCACGCCATGTCCAAGTAGCTGAGATGGTGATTGAAAAGGCCAAACGTTTAGTTGAACATAAGCATGATGTTGTCATCTTGTTAGACTCTATTACGCGTTTAGCCCGTGCATATAATACTGTCGCTCCTTCATCAGGTAAGGTGTTATCTGGTGGTGTTGATGCTAATGCATTACAACGACCAAAACGTTTCTTCGGTGCAGCACGTAATATTGAAGAGGGCGGTAGCCTGTCAATTATCGCCACAGCGCTTGTTGAAACGGGTTCACGTATGGATGAAGTTATCTTTGAAGAATTCAAAGGTACCGGTAATATGGAACTTCAACTCGAGCGTAAATTGGCTGATCGTCGTATTTACCCTGCAATTAATGTGACACGCTCAGGTACGCGTCGTGAAGAGCTGTTAACCAATGATGGTGATTTACATAAATTATGGGTACTACGTAAGATCTTGGCTCCAATGGAACCCGTCGATGCGATGGAGTTCTTAATGGATCGTCTAAAAGCGACTAAAACCAATGCCGAATTCTTTGATTCGATGAAGCAGGGTTGATCGGAGTCGACCAAAAAAATGATAAACCGCCGGCACTTTTTATTATGGGGCCGACGGCAGCGGGGAAAACAGATTTAGCCTTAAAGCTGGCTTCTGCCTATCCCGTTGAAATTATCAGTGTCGATTCCGCTTTAGTTTATCGCGGTATGGATATTGGTACGGCAAAGCCAGAGCCCGAGATACTGGCAAAATACCCACATCACTTAGTCAATATTATTGAACCGACGGAACATTATTCCGTCGGTGATTTCAGGCGTGATGCCCTGTCATTAATGGCTGATATCACCGGGCGGGGCAAGATACCGTTACTCGTTGGCGGCACAATGCTCTATTTCAAAGCTTTACAACAGGGCTTAGCCGACTTACCTGTCGCAGATAAAGCCATTCGAAACAAGTTAGATAAACAAATAGAGCAGTTTGGTCTTAAACATTTACATGACCGTTTAATGCAAGTAGATCCTGTCTCGGCCAAGCGAATTCATCAAAATGACCCACAGCGTTTACAGCGGGCATTAGAGGTATATGAAATCACCGGTAAGTCACTCACTGAACTAACACAAGCAACAAAACAAGAAATAACCCACCGGATTACTAAAGTTATATTAAGCCCATTTGATCGTGGAGTGCTACATGACCGTATAGCCAAGCGTTATCAACTAATGATGACCGCTGGTTTTATCAATGAGGTAATAGCTTTACATAGTCGTGAAGATTGTCATTCTGATTTACCAGCAATACGCGCTGTAGGCTATCGCCAAGTATGGCAACATCTTGAAGCCGAGTATGATCTCGAAACAGCCGTTGAAAAAGCCATTATAGCAACACGTCAAATGGCAAAAAGGCAATTAACTTGGCTGCGAGCTCAAGATGATGGCACTTGGTTCGACACTGGCGAAAGCTTGCCGATGGCAGAGATAATGTCCTTTATAATCGACCGAATTCCCGAATTAAATAATTAAAAGCTTGACGATTTATTTTGTCTATCTAGAATGACCCATAGACCTTAAAATTTGTATGGGTTAATAAAAATAATAAGCCGGAGAGAAAGATGACAAAAGCGCAATCGCTACAAGACCCATTTTTGAATGCATTAAGACGAGACAATACTGCAGTGTCGATTTATTTAGTGAATGGCATTAAACTACAAGGGCAAATTGATTCATTTGACCAGTTTGTTATTTTATTAAAAAATTCGGTTAATCAAATGGTATATAAACATGCCATCTCGACAATAGTGCCTGCACATAATGTAGTGATCGAATAAACATCGAGGAGTATATGATTGTTTGATCGCCATGATAGTAATGCGGCATTTGATACATCTAAAACAAAAGAAGCCGTTGTTTTAGTCCACCTTAACTTCAATGATAGAAACTTCGACGAATCAGAACAAGAATTTATTGAGCTAGTTAATTCTACTGGTGCAAAAATTGCCACCATGGTGCATGGAAAACGTAGGGGTCCTGATAGCAAACTTTTTGCAGGCTCAGGAAAAGTACAAGAAATTAGAGAACATGTCATCGCGCATGATGCTGCCGTGGTGATTTTCAACCATGAATTATCACCAAGCCAAGAACGTAATCTTGAAGCCGAACTACATTGCCGTGTCATTGCGCGAACTGGTTTAATCCTAGATATATTTGCCCGACGTGCTCGTTCTCATGAAGGGAAGCTACAAGTCGAGCTTGCTCAGTTAAAGCACCTTTCTACTCGCTTAGTTCGAGGTTGGACACATCTAGAAAGACAAAAGGGTGGTATTGGGTTGCGTGGCCCAGGTGAAACCCAGTTAGAGACAGACAGACGATTACTTGGCCAACGAATTAAATCTCTTAAAAAGCAACTTACGAAAGTCCGCTCACAGCGAGAACAAGGCCGCCGCTCCAGACAAAGAGCTGATATTCCAGTCGTCTCGTTAGTGGGTTATACCAATATGGGAAAATCAACGCTGTTCAATCGTATAACGACGTCAGATGTCTATGCCGATGATCGACTCTTTGCCACCCTAGACCCAACATTGCGTCGTTTAAAACTAATGGATACACAAGCCTTAATTATGGCTGATACCGTTGGTTTCATTCGAAAGCTGCCACATGATCTAGTCGAGTCTTTCAGTTCAACTCTCGAAGAAACCCGCAGTGCAGCTTTATTACTTCATGTAGTGGAGGCGGGCTCATCAGAACGTGAGCAATTGATGGAACACGTCAATGTCGTTTTACATGAAATAGACGCTGATGAAGTCCCACAAGTTATCGTTTGTAATAAGATAGATAAAACCAATGATCATGAAGCGAGAATAGATCGCGATAAAGATGGAAAAATTTGGCGTGTTTGGCTATCGGCTCATACTGGGGAAGGTATCGATTTGCTCAGACAAGTACTACAAGAGTATTTTCCTGAAGAGCCACTTTATCAGCAAGATAATTAAGCCGTAGTCACCTACTTGCAAATCTGATTATTAGTAAGTAAGAGTTTGAAAAGGGAATTATAAGACTATAGAACTCACTACAGGCTTGTCGAAATAAAAGGGTTTGTCAGCTCGTGTCTCATTAAGATGATGCTTCTACCCATTTATTAATCATATCAAATCGAACTTTTACCCTAAATTTGTAGCCATATTTGGGGAATAGGCCCTTTTAAGCCGAATCAACGGTTCCCTATTAGGGTTTATGTCCGTAAAATAAGCATGTTTGTGTTTATTAAATCTAAAATTTCTTCAGCTTGGAGTGCTAAATGGCTTGGAACGAACCTGGTAAAGGTGAAAAAGACCCATGGGGTAACCGTGACGATAAAAGTCCGCCGGATATCGATGAAGTAATACAAAAAATGCAACGTAAGCTTGGTGGCCTATTTGGCGGTGGCGGCGGGAGTTCAACCAGCGAAGATAATGGTTCTAATGGTGGCTCAATGGGCTTCGGGATTATTCTATTAGTTGCCTTCCTTGTTTGGATGTTGTCAGGTATCTATATTATCGATCCTGCAGAAAAAGGCGTCGTATTACGTTTTGGCCAATACCATGACATTACCGAGCCTGGTCCGCATTGGCATTTGCCTACGCCTATAGAGCGAGTAGAGGTCGTGAATGTAGCGCAAAGTAGAAATGCTGAAATAGGTTATCGTTCTACAACAGGCCGAACTGGCAGTGGGATCCTTTCAGAATCGCTAATGCTGACTAAAGATGAAAATATTATTGATCTCAAAATTGAGGTGCAATACAAAGTTAAGGATGCCACTTTTTATCTTTTCAACGTGAGAAACCCAGATCTGACTTTACGCCAAATGACTGAGAGTGCTGTGAGAGAGACCGTTGGTCAATCAGTTATGGACTTTGTCTTAACGGAAGGGCGTAGTGAAGTCGCTAGCCGAACGGGTAGTGTATTACAAGGCATGTTAGATGATTTAGAGACAGGTTTAGAAGTGACCAGTGTCAACATGATTGATGTGCAACCACCCGAGCAAGTGCAATCAGCTTTTGCTGACGTTGTTAAGGCACGTGAGGATGAGGTACGTCAGAAAAATGAAGCTGAAGCCTATGCCAATGACGTTGTGCCAAAAGCACGAGGTGGTGCTTTCCGTTTAGTTCAAGAAGCTGAAGCTTATAAGAGCCAGATTATTGCAAAAGCAGAAGGTGAAACCAGTCGTTTTTTACAAGTAATGGCTGAGTATGAAAAAGCACCGGCTATTACCAGTGAACGACTTTACTTAGACGCAATGGAATCTGTTTATTCTCAAAGTCAAAAAGTCATGATTGACGTTGAAAAAGGTAGTAACAATATGTTGTATCTACCATTAGATAAAATGCGTGGGATGGGGCCAACATCAGGGCAAGGCAAAATGAGTCTAGATGCTATGCAAAAC
>JABGUA010000236.1 GCA_018646825.1 Piscirickettsiaceae bacterium | reverse complement strand
CCAAACATTGAGAGTGAGAGGATAACGAAAAGTGCGCTAAAACTGCCGATGACCCATGGGTTTTGCAGCATGGTTTGGATGTTAGCGCCGAGTAACCCTGTTAGTAGGCCTGCGATGGTATAGGTAACGGACATTGCTAATACATATACCAAGGACAAGGTGAATGCGCGACGCGTGGTTATGTTGTCACCTTCACCCACGATGATACTCGACAAAATCGGGATCATAGGAAAAACACAGGGTGTGAAAGCCAGTAATATCCCAATGCCAAAAAAGCTAAGGAGGACTTTAAAGAGGTTGTCTTGTGCGAGGCTTTTAGCAAGTTGATCTTGTTCTGATAATGGCTGATTTGCTACGGGGCTACTAGGGCTATTGATGTCTGTTGCTATGTAGGCGGGTAACAACAATTCAAAGCTTTTTTTTGTAGGTGGATAACAAATATTGAAGGTTTCTGAGCAACCTTGATAATGGGCAACAAAGGTGACAGTTTGCTCTACTTGGCTGCGGTTAAGTGAAAGAGGAATATTAATGTCTTGAAGGTAAACTTCTGTTGGGCCAAATATTTCATCGTCTTTGGTTTTGCTCTCAGGTAGCTGGTAAGGCAATATTTGGATTGGTGTATCGGCTTTGATTTCGAATTTAATTTTGTCTCTGTAGACATAGTTGCCTGGTGCAACCGTAAATCGAGCGGATAAGGCAGTAGGGCTGGCAACGTCAATGGCAAACTGAAAGGCTTCGTCCTGTGTTGGCGGCATGTCTTCATCACCAGCATTGTCAAAAAGGCTGGCTTGAGCAGGTATAAGGAAGGTCATACCCAGTATCAAAAGGAAGAATAGGTGTTTTTTCATATTTTATTTCATACTGTCCGGTAGGTTTATGTTTTACATTGACTCTGCTGGTGGGCAATTGTTTCATTTTTTAAGATAAAAAACGAATTCGGTGTGCTAATGTAGCGTTTTTGATGTTTGATGACTAAGATTTAAGACGATGAATAGTAGCCCAGAAACTGAATCACCTTTAACCGAAACAACAGGCATTGATTTTGGCCGATTGTCTATAGCGCTATCATTTTTAGTGATGGTTTTAATCTTTAGCTATCTCTTCACAGCACCGGATGCAAACCATTTGTTTTTAGCGATTGCTGCTGTTTTTGGCGGCTATATGGCGATGAATATAGGCGCTAATGATGTCGCCAATAATGTCGGCCCTGCGGTGGGCTCGAAAGCGATGACGATGGGTTGGGCAATTGTTATTGCGATGGTCTTTGAGGCGAGTGGTGCCTTTATTGCCGGTGGTGATGTTGTCTCTACTATCAAGAAAGGCATTGTAGATATTGCGGCTTTTGGTGATGATACGGATCATTTTTTGTGGGCGATGATGGCTGCATTACTCGCAGCGGCTTTATGGTTGAACTTAGCGACGATGGCTAGAGCGCCTGTCTCGACAACGCATTCGATTGTCGGTGGTGTGATGGGCGCCGGTATTGCAGCTGCGGGTTTTGATATTGTTAACTGGGGGACGATGGGAAAAATTGCTAGTTCATGGGTGATTTCTCCTGTCATTGGTGGCGTGATTGCAGCGCTATTTCTATTTGCTATTAAGAAAACAATTGTTTTCAAAGAAGACAAGATGGCGGCATCTTATCGTTGGGTGCCGGTCTATGTTGCAGTGATGGCCTGGGCCTTTGTGACTTACCTCGTTTTAAAAGGCCTGAAGAAGATTTGGCCACAGATGCTAAATTTAGTTAATGATGTGTTCTTTTTTACTGTGGAAGTAAGCAAGAAACCCTCTTTTATGACAGCCGCATTAATTGGTGGCCTGGTCGCGATTCTAGTTTATAACATTGTCAAAAAACGCCTGCGTTCCAAGCTGAAACGTCTAGATAACACACGCAAGAGCGTTAATGTTTTATTTACTATCCCACTCATTTTTGCCGCGTCACTACTGAGTTTTGCTCATGGCGCCAACGATGTCGCAAACGCGATAGGTCCGCTCGCTGCGATAAATGATGCGGTGATGACTGGTGGAATTTCTGCTAAAGCAGATATCCCATTTTGGGTTATGGCAGTGGGGGCGTTTGGTCTGGCTATTGGCCTAGCACTGTATGGTCCGCGTCTTATTAAGACGGTAGGTAGCGGTATTACCGACCTAGACCCAATTAGGGCTTTCTCAGTGGCAATGGCAGCCGCGATTACCGTTATTATTGCGAGTCAATTAGGCCTGCCTGTGAGTTCAACGCATATTGCGATAGGCGGGATATTTGGTGTTGGTTTATTACGAGAATGGCTTGATAAGACGAGCACTTTGGAAGCAGAAATTGCGCGTGAAAAAGCCTTAGTCAAAGGAGAGAAAGAGCGGTTGCGCGGTTTGTATGACAAACTAAACGCGATTGAAGCTAAGTCTGACCGTGCCCCAGCGGACTCTCAAGAAATGCTTCGGATATATAAACTGATCGATGAAGAAAGAGTTGTCATTAAAGCGGCAAAGAAAGAGTTAAAGAAAGATCAAAAAAGCCTTTATATCAAACAGGGCATGATTCAAAAGATTATTACGGCTTGGTTGATTACAGTGCCTTCTGCCGCAGTCTTGTCTGCTTGTATTTACTATATTATTGAAAGCTTGATGACTTAAGACGATAGGCTTTATTGAATACGGTGCCAGTGAAAGACGCGAAACAAGTTCTTAAGACTTCATTTGGTTATGATTCATTTCGTCATGGCCAAGAACAGATTATCCAAACCCTGATTGATGGTGGCGATGCGCTGGTTTTGATGCCAACCGGTGGTGGTAAATCATTGTGTTATCAGATTCCAGCATTGGTTCGAGATGGCCTAGCCGTCGTGGTGTCACCGTTGATAGCCTTGATGCAAGATCAAGTTGATGCACTACAGCAATTAGGTATTAATGCTGCCTTTATAAATTCTAGTCAGACAGCAAGTGAGGTGCGCACCATTGAGCAACAGCTTGCAGCCGGTGCACTTTCACTGATTTATATTGCGCCAGAAAGATTGTTAATGCCACAGATGCTCGCGCTGTTGACCTCTTGCCAAATTGGCTTATTTGCCATCGATGAAGCCCATTGTGTATCGCAATGGGGGCATGACTTTAGGCAGGATTATCAGCAGCTTAAAATTTTGCATGAACGCTTTCCTACGGTACCACGAATTGCCTTAACAGCGACCGCCGATCAACGGACACGTGATGAAATTATTACTCAATTGGACTTGGGTGAAGCCAGGGTTTTTATTAGTAGCTTTGATCGGCCGAATATTCACTATGCTATTTCGGAAGGTAATAATCCTAAAAATCGACTTTGGCAGTTTTTAGAGCAAAATCACGCTTCTGATGCCGGTATTGTTTACTGTTTGTCGAGAAAAAAGGTCGAAGCGATCGCCGATTGGTTAAGTGACCAAGGGCGAGTTGCTTTACCTTATCATGCCGGCTTACCGCAGCTTGTTCGTCAGAAAAATCAGCAGCGGTTTTTGCGAGAAGAAGGGGTGATTATTGTAGCGACGATCGCCTTTGGTATGGGGATTGATAAACCAGATGTACGGTTTGTAGCCCATTTAAACTTGCCTAAAAGTGTTGAGGCTTATTATCAAGAAACGGGGCGGGCTGGGCGAGATGGTGCGCCAGCAAATGCTTGGATGGCTTATGGCTTGCAAGATGTGATTACTTTGAGACAGTTTATGCAAGACTCTAATGCAGATGAGGCACATAAGCGTGTCGAGCATCATAAGCTGGAATCTATGTTAGGTTTATGCGAGTTGATTAGCTGCCGTCGTCAAGCTATCTTGGCTTATTTTGATGAAGACAGTGAAGAGAAGTGTGGTCACTGTGATAACTGTCAAAACCCACCAGCACAGTGGAATGCGACAGAGGATGTACAGAAAGCATTATCTTGTATATACCGAACTGAACAGCGATTTGGCGTTAACTATATTATTGACGTTTTGCTGGGTAAGCTTGATGATCGGATTCAACAAAATGGTCATGATCAGTTAAGCACCTTTGGATTAGGCCAACATAAAACGGCGCTGGAATGGCGCAGTATTTTTAGGCAATTGATTGCTTTAGGTTATGTCGACATTGATGTGTCACGTTATGGGGCGTTGTGTTTGACAGAACAGTGCCGTGATCTTTTGAAAGGCAGTCAAAATATAGCGTTGCGCCAATATGAAGCGCCAAGCAAGATCAGTAAGGAAAGTAAGAAGAAGTCACTGGTTCGGCCACAAGACGAGGCTTTGTGGGAAGGGTTGCGTGGATTGCGATTACGCTTAGCTGAGGCATTAGGGGTGCCGCCTTATGTGATTTTCCATGATGCGACATTGCAAGAGATGTTAAAGCACCGACCTGATACGTTAGCAAAAATGGCTAAAATTTCAGGCGTTGGTGAGCAAAAATTATTGCGTTATGGTGATGACTTTATAGCTGAGGTTGCAAAATACCCTTTGTCACCTTTATTAGATAATCGTTTGAGTGCAACAGTGAATGAGACGTTGTTGTTACACGAGCAGGGCTTGACGATTAGCGCTATTGCAAAAGTACGGACGGTTAGAGAAACCACTGTTTATAGTCATTTAGCTGAGGCCGTTGAAGTGGGCTTATTGGATGTGAATGGTGTCTTAGGTTTGTCAGAATCCGATTACCTTGCCATTGTGCGTATGATCGAATCGTTCGGTGATGATGAAAAAGGTAAATTGAAGCCGGTTTATGATGCCCTTGATGGCGAATACGATTATGGTGTTTTGCGATGTGTTCGGGCGAGTATGTAGTTTGGTTCACGCTTTTCAGCCATATTTTGGAATTATTGTTATAAATCTGTCATATTTGGTCGGTATGATTCGGAGTCAATTGTAATTGGCTAAAGGTTAATTTATGGCAACACAGGTTTTAGTTGTAGAAGACGATACTGCTATCAGAGAT
>JABGUA010000187.1 GCA_018646825.1 Piscirickettsiaceae bacterium | reverse complement strand
GTGCGATCCCATTAACGGCGGACAGTGTTGTGATTAACACTGAAAAATTAGAAGGGCTAGGTGATGTCGTTTATCGTCAAATTCCTGGTCAAGATCGTGAAGTAGCGACAGTTCGAGCTGAAGCGGGTGTCGTGACCCGTCGTGTGTCTAATTTGGCGAATAAACATGGTCTCGTCTTTGCTGTTGATCCGACATCACAAGATGCCTCGACGATTGGTGGTAATGTCGCGATGAATGCTGGTGGTAAAAAAGCAGTGATGTGGGGTACGGCGCTGGATAACTTAGTATCCTGGCGCATGGTGACGCCTGATGCGGGTTGGATGGAAGTGGTACGTATGAACCACAATATGGGCAAAATCCATGATATTGAGATGGCAGAATTCCAAGTCACTCGATTTGAAGCTGATGGACAAACTCCTGTGGGTCAGCCAGACCTGATCCGTATTCCAGCAAAAGAATTACGTAAAACCGGTCTAGGTAAAGATGTTACCAATAAATTTTTGGGTGGTTTGCCAGGTATCCAAAAAGAAGGGTGTGATGGCCTCATCACCTCTGCGGTATTTGTATTACATAAGATGGCTGAGTTTGGTCGGACAGTTTGCCTAGAGTTTTTTGGTAATGATTTGAGTAAGGCCGTCCCTGCGATTGTTGAGACTAAAGATGCCTTAGATCATAACCCCAATGTTATTTTGGCTGGGATGGAACATCTCGATGAACGTTATGTTCGCGCGGTTGGCTATAACACCAAAGCGCCACGCTCTGTATTACCGAAGATGGTCTTATTGATTGATGTGGCTAGTGAAGATGAAGATGCGGTTGCTGCAGCCTGTTCTCAGATAGTGCAATTAGCGAATGCCCGCGAGGGTGAAGGTTTTATTGCCGTCAGTGCGGAAGCTAGGAAACGGTTTTGGGCGGATAGGGCGCGTACCGCGGCGATTGCCAAACATACTAACGCGTTCAAGATTAATGAGGATGTGGTTATTCCACTGGATCGTTTGTCAGAATATAACGATGGTATTGAACGAATTAATATTGTTCAATCGACGCGTAATAAGCTTGATATGGCCAATGCGGTCTGTGATTATTTGTCTCATGATCCAAAAGAGTTACATCAAGAACTTACCGAATGTGTCGAGAATGATGCCATTGTCAAAGCGAAAATTGATGCGGCTTGCACCTTAATAGCGGAAGTGCGTGTGCGTTGGGAAAGTGTTTTAAGTAGCTTTGATCAACCGGCTAGTGAGATGACTTCATTGCTGTCTGAAGATATTAAGGCAAACTTGAGTGAGAGTGATACCTTATTTGATGTTTTACAGCGCCGCGATTTGCGTATTTCGTACCGAAGTGAAGTTGAACGTCCACTAAAAGAGTTGTTTCAAGGTCAAGACTTCGAAGCGTTATGCCAAAAGTTGGATGATATTCACAGTGAACGCCGTTCTAGCCGTCTGTTTGTAGCGACGCATATGCATGCGGGTGATGGCAATGTGCACACCAATATTCCGGTCAATTCGAATGATTATGGCATGATGCATGAGGCTGAACTCATTGTCGATCAGGTGATGGCCTTAGCAAGTGATTTAGGCGGTGTTATTTCGGGAGAACATGGGATTGGTCTGACCAAAATGCAGTATCTGGATCAGCCGACGATTGATGCGTTTGCTGGCTACAAGCAGAAAGTGGATCCGAAAGGTCACTTTAATGCTGGCAAATTGCTAAATGGCTCTGGTTTAGATAATGCCTATACACCGTCATTACGATTACTTGAGCAAGAAGCGTTGATTTTAGAAGCCAGTGAACTGGGGGAAATCAATGATGATATTAAAGATTGTCTGCGTTGTGGTAAGTGTAAACCAGAGTGTACGACACATGTGCCGCGCGCCAATTTACTGTATTCGCCGCGGGATAAGATTTTAAGTACCGGTTTGATCCTAGAAGCATTTCTTTATGAAGAGCAGACCCGTCGTGGTATTTCTGTCCGTCATTTTGAAGAGATGAATGATGTGGCTGACCATTGTACGGTATGCCATCGTTGTCATAATCCATGTCCGGTTAATATTGATTTTGGTGATGTTACGATTAAGATGCGTGCGGTGTTGAAAAAACAAGGGCACCGGCATCGTAATATAGGTACATGGACATCTATGGCTTATTTGAATGCGACGGATCCGCTCACCGTTAAGTTGATGCATAAAGGTATGATCCGACTGGGCTACAAAGGCCAACGTTTGGCGCATAAAGCGGCCAAATATCTTGGCCTGTTGGGCAGTAAGAAAAAAGCACCGATGCCGACGGTCGGCAAAACACCAATTCTAGAACAAGTTGTGCATTTTGTGAAAAAGCCGATGCCTGCGGATATTCCATCGGAAACGACCCGTGCGATGTTGGGCGTTGAAGATGACAAAATGATTCCGATTATTCGTGATGCGAGTAAGGTCACAGAGTCATCAGAGTCAGTATTTTATTTCCCAGGTTGTGGTTCTGAGCGACTATTTAGTCAGGTCGGTTTAGCCACGATGGCCATGTTGTATGAAGTGGGTACTGAGACCGTGTTGCCGCCGAGTTATTTATGTTGTGGTTATCCGCAGACATCAAGTGGTGATATTGATAAAGGCCAAGAAATATCGACTGCCAATCAAGTGTTATTCCACCGTATGGCCAATACATTGAACTATATGGATATTAAGACGGTGATTGTGTCTTGTGGTACGTGTATGGATCAATTATTGAAGTACCAGTTTGAATCGATTTTTCCGGGCTGTCGTTTATTAGATATTCATGAATACCTGATGGAGAAAGGCGTCCAAATGGATGGGGTAGAAGGGACGCAGTACCTTTATCATGAGCCTTGTCATACGCCGATGAAAACTTATCAGTCGACGACTGTGGCTGCTGAGTTATTAGGCCAAGATGTGACTTTGAATGACCGGTGCTGTGGTGAATCAGGTTCATTTGCGGTATCTCGACCGGATATTGCAACGCAAGTTCGTTTCCGAAAAGAAGAAGAAATCAGTGCGGGAATCCAAGAATTGACGGGACAGCCTAAAGCCGTCGAGGGTAATGTGAAGATGTTAACGTCATGCCCAGCATGTGTTCAAGGGCTATCGCGTTATAGTGAAGATACGGGAATTGAAACGGACTATATTGTCGTTGAAGTTGCAAATCATGTCTTAGGAGACGGTTGGCAAGGGCGTTTTATTGAGAATGTAAAAAACGGCGGAATTGAACGGGTTCTACTATAAATAAACAGGGGCCAAGTACTTTCGTACTTGGCCTTTTTGCTTATTTTAAAGTTAGCGCTATGCCTTTGAAGGTGATGCCTTGCCATCCTGACACCATAAAGTTACGAATATTTTGATGATCGCTTCCTTGCGGGGTTTTGAGTACGTCATTCCAATAATAAGTGCCAAAACACGCCAATGTTTGTTGTTCGGATAAATTGTTTAGTTGCCCGAATGCGAATATTTTGCATGAGCCATTGTTTTCATCGGCTTTATTCAGGCATAAGCCGTTATTGAATTGGGTAGGCGTAAAATCGTAATTGACTTCTATGACGGCCATTGTGTCAGTGAATGCGATGGTTTCTGGTGTTTCATTGAGTTTGATTAAAAAGGCGTTTAGGGTCATTTGGGATGCCAAAATTGTATTTGAAAGCGTGAATTATACACAAGCGCGAAGGTGGTGCCGTTTGAACTTTGATAATGGTTATATGTCATCAGAAGATACATAGACAGTATCCGCGAGCTTTTATAAAAGCTTGCTTCAGTGGCTTTCTTGGTATAGGCGCGACATGAATGCCGTTGAGCAATGGCATCATTAATATTCATTTAATGGGCGGCTCCGATTCTTTAAGCTGGTAGATAAACCAAAGCGCGATAAGGCCGATGGCAACAAGCATTAATTGTAAGCCGTTTCTACCCCATAAAATAGCGATAGAACCCCCAAATGAAACGATTACAAGTGCCATTGCACGGAATTTAATATGGCGACTAATGGTTTTATTTTGTTCCCATTGCGTGAGTGCGGGGCCAAACCACTTGTTATCGACTAACATTTTATGAAAACGGGGTGAGCTTTTGGAAAAACAGGCTAAAGCAAGTATTAGGAAAGGGGTTGTCGGTATAACGGGTAATAACGCACCAATTGCGCCAAGGATGACACTTAGCCATCCGAGTGATATTAACAAATAGCGTTTTAAATCTTCTTGCATTCGTTTTAACTGTTATGCACGAGACATAAATTTGCCAGTGGCGGTGTTGATTTTGATGGTTTCACCATTTTCGATATATTCAGGCACTTGCACCTCAAGTCCCGTTGAAAGCGTCGCGGGTTTTGTTCTGGCAGAAGCCGTTGCGCCTTTGATACCTGGTGCGGTATCAGTGATGGCCATTGCGACTGCAGCAGGTAGCTCAATGGCAACGAGAAGGCCATCAAGTAAGATAGCAACAATGTCCTCTAGCCCTTCGTTAAGGTAGCCTTTGTCTTCCGCTACTTCATCAGCATTAATGGTGAATTGTTCATAGTCATCAAGGCTCATAAAGGTGTAGCCATCCGCATCCTGGTATGAGAATTGAACACGTTTACGTTCACAATCTACTTCTTTTAAAAAATCATCTCCTTTAAGAGACTCATCGCGTTTTTGTTTGGTTTTAAGGTGATTGAAGCGGATCTTGTATAGTGTTGATGCCCCACGAGAAGAGGGGTTTCTGACTTCAATGCTTTTGACTGAATAGGGTTCGTCATTGACCTCTACGACCATTCCACGTTTTAAATCGCTGGCTTTCGGCATTATATTCTCTAAATTTTGCTGGTTAAGGGTAACGGCATTATACCGGTTCTGTTAAGACAACACTGAGGAAGTGATTACGTTAAGATAGTGTCCATTAATTGTTTTGGTTCGAGTACGAAATGGCAGAAATTGGAAAAATAAATCATTTGAGTGTGGTAAAAAAAGTGGACTTTGGGATGTACCTTGATGGGGATGATCTTGGTGAAATTTTATTGCCAGAGCGTGATGTGCCACCGGGTTGTGTGGTCGGCGAAGGGTTAGATGTTTTTATCTATCTCGATTCTGAAGATTTGTTGATTGCGACGACGCAGACGCCAAAGGCCATGGTGGGTGAATGCGCATTTTTAAAAGTCATTGAAGTGAACGCGGTTGGTGCTTTTCTTGATTGGGGCTTACCGAAAGATTTATTGGTGCCTTATGGTGAACAGCAGAAACCGATGGAAGTAGGGCAGTTCTATGTGGTTTACCTCTATGTCGATGATGCATCTGAGCGTATTGCAGGCAGTAGCCGTTTGAACAAATTTGTTGTTGATACGTCGCCGTATTTTAAGGTGCAACAAAAAGTTGAATTGTTAATTTGTGAGCGGACTGATTTAGGTTACAAAGCTGTGGTTAATCAATCTGTGATTGGTTTGTTATTTGATAGTGATGTGATTAAACCTGTGCGTTATGGTGAGACGTTACAAGGTTATGTTAAACAAGTGCGGGCTGATAATAAGCTGGACTTATGTTTGCAACTGGTTACTCGTGAAGCGTTAGATGATTTATCTGAAAGAATATTGGCTTTTATTCAGGCTGAAGGTGGCCAGACGACATTGACAGATAAAAGTGCACCGGAATTGATTGCCAAACAGTTTGGTGTTAGTAAATCGAGCTATAAGAAAGCCTTAGGTAAGTTATATCAAAAGCGGTTGGTTCTGATTGAAAAACACCAAGTTAGCTTAGTGAAATAACAATGGCTATTAACTGGTATCCGGGGCATATGCATAAAGCATCGAAAGAGATGCGTAAGATTATGCCTCAGGTTGATTTAATGATCGAAGTGCTCGATGGACGCATTCCTTTTAGCAGCGAGAATCCCATGTTAGCGGAGCTGCGTGGTGATAAACCCTGTATTAAAGTACTCAGTAAATGTGATTTAGCTGATACGGCGTTAACCCGAGCTTGGCAGGATTATCTGGAGCAAGATAAAGGGGTTAAAACGATTGCATTAACGACAGAAGAACCAGAACGGATGAAAGGTATTCTTGATTTGTGCCATAAGATGATGCCAAATAAATCGGCTGGGGTAAAGAATATTCAGGCTATGATTATGGGTATTCCGAATGTAGGTAAATCGACCTTAATAAATCACCTTGCTGGTCGCCATATTGCTAAAACAGGTAACGAACCTGCTGTGACGAAGATGCAGCAACGCATTAAGTTAGATCGTGGGATCGTTTTATTAGATACACCTGGTGTGTTGTGGCCAAAATTAGAAAACCAGCATGGTGGTTATCGGCTTGCGATTACGGGTGCGATCAAGGAATCAGCGATTAGTAATGAAGATATTGCACTGTATGCTGTAGCTTATTTACGTGAAGCTTACCCTGATTATTTAACGGCACGTTACCAGTTATCGGTATTATCGCCGAATGATGTCACCTTGTTGGAAGCGATTGGCAAACAGCGGGGCTGTCTGCGTGCTGGTGGACGGGTCGATTTAGAGCGTGCAGCAAAAATTCTTTTAACAGAACTTCGGGCAGGCACTTTAGGCCAGTTAACATTAGAAACGCCACAGATGATGGAGGCTGAACTGATAGAAATGTCTGAGTTAAGGGCTAAGGCTGAGGCAAAGAAAGCGGCTAAATTAGCGAAAAAGAGACCACAGCGTTAAATCTAAATAAGAACTATTTGCATTTAGATGTCTGTCAACATATAATCAAAACCTCAACATGTTTTATGTGAGGGAATGATGAAAAATTCACGTTATCTTTTTGCACCATCGAATTCAATACACTTAGCAATTGATTCAGCTCGGCTTGAGCGTTTGATACAAGATGGCAGCCTAAATGTGACTGATTTTAGTTGTCTGGATACTTCCTCTAAGAAAAATGTTTGGACCATGTTGAGATCGTTAGCAGTAAAACGATTAGCGAGCTAATGAATGCGCCTTTAAATCACAATGGGGTAGAAAAGCGCCTGTTAATGGCTGCCATTGAGGAGTTAGAAGCAGTTTATATAGAGGCAGGAGATCCTTGTGTCGCTTTGTTGATCAGCCGAAATTATCATTTATTAGCGCAGCGATTGAACAATATTGATGTGCGTCTTGTCTGGATGCAAAAGGCAAGATATTGGTGGCAACAATATTTAAAGCACACGACAGGGAAATATGTCGACTTTGGTTTCCTCGTTCAGGAAACCTTCGTTTTTAAATACATTGATCTCTAGTCTCACCAAGCATGATATCTATTTCTATTTGATGTAAAAAAACAACAATTATTAAAATAACAGTAGTTCTAAATGATAATCGTTTGCATTATCGTTACTTTATTAAATATAATTCCTAGTTATAAATGGACTATAAGATTTTTGAGGAGAAATCAGTGAAATTTAAACATACTATAATTGCGGCTAGTTTGATGGCGGCCGGGACAGCGGCAAATGCAGCGCCGAGCAATGAAGAACTGTGGAAAATGATGCAAGAAATGCAGCAGCAAATGCAACAAGTTCAAACGCAAAATCAGCAATTGAAAGCTGAGAATGCCAATTTGAAAAATAAGGTTGAAGAGACTGAGCAAGCGGTTGAAGCGGTGGTTGTTGCTACTGAAGAAGCTGCAAATTCTCCTTTGTTTAGTGGAAATAGGACGTCGATTGGCGGTTATGGCGAACTTCATTTTAATAATCTAGAAGACACAAACGGCGATTCAGATAAAGATCAAATTGATTTCCACCGTTTTGTTTTATTCGTTGGCCATGAATTTACAGATGATTTACGATTCTTCTCTGAACTAGAGTTAGAACATAGTTTGTCTGGTGATGGTAAACCCGGTGAAGTTGAGTTAGAGCAGGCCTATATCGAATATGATATTAGTGATCAGACTCGAGTGAAAGGGGGGGTGTTCTTATTGCCTGTTGGTATTTTGAATGAAACGCATGAGCCTGATACGTTTTATGGTACGGAGCGTAACTCAGTTGAGAAAAATATTATCCCGACTACGTGGTGGGAAGGTGGCGTAATGTTTAGTGGTGATATCGCTAACGGGTTTGCTTATGATCTTGCTGTTCATTCAGGCCTGGATGTCAGTAAAGAAGGCACCAAGACGAGTTTTAAAATTAGAGATGGTCGTCAAAAAGTAGCGGAAGCGCAAGCGAATGATTTGGCTTACACAGGTCGTTTAAAATGGACAGCGATACCGGGTGTTGAATTGGCTGCTACGGTGCAATACCAAGAAGATATTACACAAGGTAATGTGGCTGAGTCTGATGGCGCTGTCTTGTTTGAGACGCATGCTGTTATACAACGCGGTGCTTTTGGATTACGTGCGCTTTATGCACAATGGGATCTTGAAGGTGATGCACCTGAAGTTGCAGGATATGATGAGCAAATGGGCTGGTATATAGAACCTTCATATAAAATCAACGAGTACTTTGGTGTTTTCGCTCGCTACAGTGAGTGGGATAATCAAGCTGGCAGTAGTGCGATTGACAGCGAGTTTGAGCAAATTGATTTGGGTGTTAATTGGTGGCCGCATAAAAATGTGGTTGTGAAGTTGGATTACCAATTCCAAGATGCTGAAGATGATACAGCAACCGAATTGGAAGGCTTAAACTTAGGTATAGGTTGGCAGTTTTATTAAACTGTAATGAGGATAGTTTGTATGGCGGTTATCGAGAACAATCAATTAAAAGGTTTAGGTCAATTATTCCTGCTATGTTTGTTATTGATGACCGCTTTTTCTACTTCAGCGCGCGGGGTTTACCAGACTAACGACGCGTTTTTAGCTGAAACATTTAATAATGATATCCCTAAAAGCAAGGTGATCTGGATTAAAGGTGACTTGCGGCAAACAGTGGCCGAAATCTTAAGTCATAAATACAGTGGTCTAAGAGTGCGTTATTGGCAGAGTGGCGACCGTAGTGTTTGGATATTGAATGAAATTGGCAAGGAACAGCCCATTACTTTTGGTGTTGTTATTCAAGCCGGAAAGATTGAACGGGTTAAGGTACTTGCTTTTAGAGAAAGCCGGGGCGGAGAAATTCGTCACCCCGCATTTACTCAGCAATTCAAAGATGCAACGCTAGTAGGGAAAGCGCTTGATCGCCATATTGACGGCGTGTCGGGTGCGACTTTGTCAGTTTGGGCTATGACAGCCGTGACGAGACTGGCATTATATCTGGATACATTGACTACTTAATTAGGGTTTTTATGATCCATCGTTTGAGAGTTTGGCACCGCAGCATCGGCGCGTTGGCAGCTTTTTTCTTATTGATGCTCGCAGTGACGGGTATTTTACTCAATCATACTCTTGATTTAAAGCTAGAAAATCGTCACTTAGATTGGCCTTGGCTGTTAGAACATTACGGTGTTGCTGAGGTAGAAGCCGATCGTGTCTATTTATTAGAAGATAATGTGATTTCACAATTTAGTGACCAAGTGTTTGTTGATGCTGAACCTGTGGCGAAGAGTCTCAAGCCAATTATTGGCGGTATTTATTTAGATGAGATTACGGTTGTTGCTTCAGATGATGCTCTAATTTTATTGAGCTCGGAAGGGGAATTTATTGAAGAAATGGGCGATGCAATGGGCATTCCCTCGCAAATCCAGAATATTGGCTTGTTCCACGGTTTGCCTGTTTTACAAACACGTCATGGCATGTGGCGTGGTGATGTATTGCTTGAACAATGGGAGCAAATTTCATTGCAAGGGGTAAGCTGGAGTGAGCCTACATCAATGCCTCGGACTGTGCGCGAAGATTTGGCCCGCTATTTTTATGGCAAAGGCATATCCATAGAACGCTTTGTCTTGGACTTGCATAATGGCCATATATTGGGTGCATTGGGGGTTTGGCTGTTAGATTTTATTGGTGTTTTATTAATCGTTTTATCATTCTCGGGTTTGTGGATATGGCTCAGAACTAAGGCTTAATAATGAATCGCTCGCCCGACTTTCCTTATTTGCCGAAAGACTTTATTGAGACGGAAGAAGGGTTGATATTTGCGGTGGTCAGCTATGGGCCTCAAGCAGGTAAAGTGGGCTGTTTTTTACGTTATGTGCGATCAGGATCTGGCTGGCAAAAGGTGGCGACCGAAGAAGCAAACACATTATTAGCTGAAAATTATCCTCAATATCTATATCATTCTCAGCAATTTGATGCCGCATTTCATGCTGTATCAATAGAATGCATTGTTCAACATCATCGACCTGAACAGGTGTTAATTGATTTAATTAGCATCGAGGCTTGCGATCAGATAATGCGACGTTTGCAACGATTAATCATTATTTTGGTCCGATATGGTGCGGGTATTCATGAATTGGGTGTTACAGGGTCGTTATTAATTGGCGCCCAAAAGTCTGAGTCTGATATTGATTTGGTTGTGTATGGCCGAGATGAATTTCATAAAATACGCTCTGGGCTCAAGCAGGCTGTGACTGAAGGTGCATTGTCATTATTAGATGATGCATTGATGCGAGATAATTTCAGGCGGAGATTAGGTGAGTTGTCTTACGATGATTTTTCTTGGCACGAAAATCGCAAATTTAATAAAGCTGTTATTGACGGTACCAAGTTCGATATTGGTATGGTTGATTTTCAATTGAAGGAAGATGAAAACAAGCAATATAAAAAACAAGGTGTTTTGACGTTAGTAACTAGGGTGATTGATGATCAGTTTTCGTTTGATTTCCCTGCACGCTATTCTCTTAATCATGATGAGATATCTGAGGTTGTTGTGTATACACAGACTTATGTAGGACAAGCTAAAGTAGGTGAAAAAATTGAAGTGTCTGGTGCCATCGAGTGCGATGTTGTAACAGGTCAGTGCCGTTTGATTGTGGGGTCTTCTCGCGAGGCGGTAGGTGAATATATTAAGGTAATTAATAAATAATGAGTGATGTAAAGCAACAGGCGGATATTGGTTTAGTCGGTTTAGCGGTGATGGGCCAAAATTTAGTTTTAAATATGAATGACCACGGTTTTACGGTGGCGGTATATAACCGTACTACGAGTAAAGTTGATGAGTTCTTAGCTGGCCCTGCAAAAAATACCCAAGTGATTGGTTGTCATGATTTAAAAACATTTATTGCAACGTTGAAGCGGCCACGTCGTGTGATGTTGATGGTCAAAGCGGGTCCTGTGGTTGATCAATTTATTGAGCAGCTTTTACCTTATCTTGAAAAGGGCGATATTATTATTGATGGCGGTAATTCACTTTATAACGATAGTGATCGTCGGACTTATGAGTTGCATCAAAAAGGGATTTTATTTATAGGTAGTGGTGTGTCAGGTGGTGAAGAGGGCGCACGTCATGGCCCTTCGATTATGCCGGGTGGTAATAAAGCAGCATGGCCAGCGGTAAAACCTATTTTCCAAGCCATTGCGGCACAAGTTGATGGCGAACCTTGCTGTGATTGGGTAGGTAATGATGGGGCTGGACATTATGTCAAAATGGTCCATAACGGCATTGAATATGGCGATATGCAACTAATTTGTGAGGCCTATCAATTGATGCGTGAGGGACTTGGCATGAGCGGTGATGAAATTCAAGCTGTTTTTGCTGACTGGAATGAAGGTGTTTTAGACTCTTATCTGATTGAAATTACCCGCGATATTTTGGCGGTTAAAGAGCCTGACGGCAGTTTATTAATAGACAAAATTCTTGATAAAGCGGGCCAAAAAGGGACCGGGAAATGGACAGGGATGAATGCCTTGGATTTAGGTATTCCACTGACATTAATAGGTGAGGCCGTATTTGCTCGCTGCTTATCAGCATTGAAAGATCAGCGTGTTGTCGCCTCCAAAATATTACCAAGTTTAGCCAGTGATTTCACCGGGGATAAAGCTGAAATGGTCGATGCTATTCGTGATGCTTTATATGCTTCAAAGATTATCTCGTATGCCCAAGGTTACATGCTGATGCGTGAAGCAGCTGACACCTATGGTTGGGAGCTCAATTATGGTGGGATTGCGATGATGTGGCGTGGTGGTTGTATTATCCGCAGTCAGTTCTTAGCGAATATTAAAACCGCATTTGATAGAGAACCCAATTTACAAAACTTATTACTCGATAATTTCTTTATCGAAGCGATTACTGAGGCATTACCGGGCTGGCGAAAAGCGGTTGGAACGGCAATTAGTTTAGGTGTGCCATCACCGACATTTAGTAGTGCCCTGTCTTTTTATGATGGTTATCGTTCTGATCGATTACCTGCTAATTTATTACAAGCCCAACGTGATTATTTTGGTGCCCATACCTATGAGCGAGTTGATAAGCCGGCGGGCGAGTTTTTTCACACCAATTGGACTGGGCGTGGTGGTGATATTTCGGCGACTAATTATGATGTTTGATTGAAAGACTTAGTTACATTAAACGTGTTTTAAAAAAGGAAGCGCCCATTTTAGATGGGCGTTTTTTCTTTAGGGATATAAAAGACCCAGTTGAAGATCTCTTGGTTTTTTTTATTCAGGTAGGCGCATAATGCCAAAATAAAAAGGTTTTTTACTAATTCGGTACAGTTTTGCTTTGGCATTTGGAATGTGGATTTCTAAGTGATTCTTCTTTATTTTTGCGGTGACATTATTGGGTGTTTCGCGCCATTTTTCGTCAGGGCTAGTCCGTTCCTCAATCAAATAGTTTTGATTGGTATCAAGCTCTATGGTGCTGATAATTAATGTTCTCCCTTGGAAAGTCAGTATGGTTTTACTCCAAGGTCTTGCTAAGGGTTCACCAATAAATAGACCTTCTCCGGGCTGTTGTACTGATTTCCAATAGGCTTCGATAAGGCTATCACCTGCGGTGTAGCTTGGAATAAGTATTTGTGGGTTGGGGAATTTTTCTGTGAAATTACATGGTTCTATCACCGCCCCGTAACTGCCAGTGAGCCCACTTTCTAGCCAACGGAATGCTTTCATTTGGCCATCATGACCAATGCCTACTCCAGCGCCTGAAGTAAGATGATCGGCGATCGCACCGGGTAGGTAACGGTTGGTACTGATATCAGGGACATGCTTAAGGCCTGTTTGGTAAAAAAGGATATCTTTTTTGTGCTTTATTGAGGTGTCGTTCTTTTTATGACTGTCATCAATAAAGTGGGCATGGACATTATGATTTTGTTGCCATATATGAACAAAGCGTTTGAATATGGCGGTGCGGGTGCTGCGAGCACGATCGTGTGTTTTAACAAGATAGGCATGACCTTCTGGGTAAGTATTGTCGGCACGAACACCAAGGTCGATCAAAGCTTTAGCTTGTTGAAAGGTGTTGGCGCCAAGCATCATACTAAGCCTGATGGGACTGTCTTTTTGCCGAGCAAGTTAGCTTGATTATTGTAATAAGGGCTAATCGCCGTTAGATTACATTTTGATGTGTTACTGGGTTTTTGACCACAATATTTTTCGTCAAAACCGAAAGCGAAAGCACTGGTGATAGACATACAGCCGACGCGGTAGGGGGCATGGAAAGTTAGCAAGATGACCTTGATATTTGGTGTTAGTTTGGACTTGAGTTGTTGCATAATGGTTGAGAACTGTTGTGGACTTAACTGGTTTGTCGTTGAGGGAAGTGAGATTGATGTAACTTGGTTGACTGGGATATGCCGTTGTTGCGCGTAATAGTCGGCAATTTTATGAGAAAGGGCATCATTCTGTTTAAAAAGGACTAGGACGTTGCTGCCACTGAGTTTGTTTGGTAGCTCGAGGTTGGGTAAGTCCGGGCGTTAGCGATATTGATTGTGCTAAGCCAGAGTGTCAATAGCCATAGTTGTAATGTCTTTGCCACTGGATGTCCTTATGATTACATTTGTCTTGCTGGATTAAATGAAGTTGGTTTCATTGAGTCGGAACATCACATAATTCGGTTTGTTACTGGAAAGGTTTTGTTTTAAAAATAGTTTAATTATAGGGGGTAGGTGGGTGGCTGAACAACAAACCATTTTTATTGGTCAAGCTGAACAGGCAATTGGACTTTTACCTAAGATGGCAAACCGACATGGTTTGATTGCTGGCGCGACGGGTACGGGTAAGACGATCACGATGCAAGGTTTGGCTGAGGGGTTTAGTGAGCTCGGTTTGCCTGTTTTTTTAGCCGATGTCAAAGGGGATGTGTCAGGTGTCAGCCAGCCTGGGAAACCTCACCCAAAGGTTGCAGAACGTGTTGAGATTATGTCTTTGGACTCCTTCTCCTTTACCGGTTTCCCCGTTACGTTTTGGGATGTGTTTGGCGAGTTAGGCCACCCTGTTAGGTCAACAATTTCGGAGATGGGTCCTTTATTGTTGTCTCGCTTATTGAAGTTAAATGAAGTCCAACAAGGTGTTTTGGATTTGGTTTTCCGGGTTGCAGATGATAACGGTTGGTTGTTATTAGATTTAGATGATTTGCGGGCAATGCTGAAATTTGTGGCTGATAATGCAGCAGAATACCGTACTTTATATGGCAATATTTCTGCAGCTAGTGTCGGTGCCATTCAACGACGTTTAATTGGTTTAGAGGACCAAGGCGGCGATCAATTGTTTTCTGAGCCGGTGTTGAACTTAGATGATTTGATGCAAACCGATGAGGAAGGGAGGGGGGTTATTAATTTATTAGCAGCCAATAAATTGATGAATTCACCACAGTTATACGGCACATTTTTGCTTTGGTTGATGGCAGAGCTATTTGAACAGTTACCGGAGGTGGGTGACCCCGAAAAGCCAAAGTTGGTATTATTCTTTGATGAAGCGCATTTGATTTTTAGCGATGCACCCAAGGTGTTATTGAATAAGATTGAGCAAGTAGTACGGTTGATCCGGTCGAAGGGTGTGGGTGTCTATTTTGTGACGCAAAACCCAACTGATATTCCAGACAGTGTTCTGGGCCAACTAGGTAACCGTATTCAACATGCTTTACGTGCCTATACTGCGAAAGATCAAAAAGCGGTGAGAGCGGCAGCGCAAACATTTCGTGCCAATTCAAAACTGGATACTGAAACTGTGATTACGGAGCTGGGTGTTGGTGAGGCATTGGTATCACTGTTAGATGAAAAAGGTCGGCCTGGCATTGTGCAACAAACCCTGATTAAGCCACCTAAAAGTCAAATTGGACCCATTAAGCCAGAGCAACGCAAGACCTTAATGGCGCAATCTCTGGTAGCGGGCGTATATGAGAAAGAAGTGGATCGTGAATCTGCTTATGAAATTTTGACTGCACGTGCAGAGAAAGTGGCTGAACAACAAGCAACGAGTGAAGCAGCAGCAAAAAAAGAAAAAGAAGATGCTAAAGCTGAGAAAGCACGTTTGGCGAAAGAAAAGGTGCAGAATGCGAAAACTAGAAAGTCCAAATCGTCGAGTCGTCGCAGTGATTCAGCAATGGATGCCTTTGTTAAAAGCGCTATGCGGAGTTTGGGTGGGCAGGTTGGTCGGAAGCTAATTCGTGGTGTACTAGGTTCTTTATTTGGCGGAAGGTAGGGAAGTGGAATCCGCTTTTAGATTTCAAAAATGAATTGAGCCCTGAAGAACAGGGCTCAAAATTTTGATATTAAAACTTGCGTTGGCTTGTTAGTTCGCAGCTCGCTTGTGCTTCTGAACCATTATGTTGATGTAATAAAGACCCTGAGGCGCGGTTAATTGAGATACGGTGCTCTGGTGCTTCTGCCACGATAAAGGTGTCAGTTAATTCAGTAATATCAAACTGTGCAATCGTTTTACCGTCATGTTGTTGAATTAACTGTTGCTTGTCAGGGTTAAAGGCGAAAAAGACTTCTTTGCTAGCCGTCTGGCAAGTGATGTATTTAAAGCCATGTTCATCAACGATTTCTTGTTGGGCGGTTGTTGCGAATGTTCCTCTTTTTTCAAGCGCTAGCATTTCAACGTTACAGAATTTATCTGATAAAGAAATGAGTCCTGAATCATGTAAATGTTGGATTACTTTTCCATTGTTTATTAAGAAGAAGTGAGCTCGTATTTCTCTGGCATTCTGAGTATAGATTAAAGCACAAGAACGATAACCAAACTTTTCTTGGGTGAGCTGATCGAAAATAAATTTATTAGGTTCGTTCAAAAAATCAATCTTGTGTATATCTAAAGGTGTCCTAGCTGGCTTGTTTTCTAAAAAAGTTTTGACAATTTCTTTATAGTTGTCGGGTTGTTCACCAAAACTGACATCACCTGCCGAAGAGGAGTTTGATGTAGTGGCACAGGCTGAAATTAGGCCCATGGCAACGATGAGTAAACTTGTGCGTAATGCTTTGATTGAAAAAAAGTGTGTCAAAATAGCCCCCGTTGGTCGATATGATTATCGTTTATTTATCTAGAGTCATGGTAAAGCAAACTGATTGTTAGGACAATGCGAGATTGTACGTTATTTTAGGCATTCTATTCTGGCCAAACAAAGGTATCCGTTGCCATATTCGGTGGACGATATTTGAGTTGTAGACCCATTAGAAAATTGCGTAATATTTGATCTTTACAGCTGCGATAATGTTTATGATTAGGCTTTCTGAAAAAAGCACTGAGTTCATGTTTGCTAATCTCTAAGTCAGCTAATCCTAGGATTGCTAATACGTCTTCTGCTTTTAAATTGAATGCGATTTTAAGTTTTGTGAAGATGAGATTATTATTTAGGCTTTTCTCGGCCTTTGGAATTGGCCCTTCTTTCTTGCCGCGTTTCTCAGTGATGAGGCCATTGAGAAAATGAGCAAGCTGATTGTCATTACAGTTTTTGTACTCAGGGTCTTCTTCTTTCTTTAGCCAGTTACTGATTTGTTCTCTCGTAACGGGGTAGTCGACATGGCTGAAGATCGCGATGACTTTATTATCATTTAGGTCAAGGGTGTAGCGAATACGGCGGAGAATATCGTTATTGGTCACTCAGAGTGTTCCTATCATTGTATCGAGGTGATGTTGGATGGTGTTTTTTAGCTCGGTGGCTCTCTTTTTATTGGCGCCGAGGTCACTATACCCTATGCGGGATGCTGAGCGAAGGTGAATAAGGCTTTGTTTAGTGTCTACCCTGATTTCAACATCGTCAACAAACCCAAACAGTTTTGAAGAAAAGGTGCTGGCAAGGTAATGGCTTTGCTCACTCTGTATTTCTCCGCCTAACTCTATGATGCTAGTTTTAACTGCGATCATTGCTTGTTTCTGTTGTTCGGGGAGGAGTGATATTGGCGCTATGTAATGCGTTTGATCATGGCTGTTTTCACTACTAATACAATTCGGTTTATTGGGACAGCTAATCAATTGTTCATTAATCAGACCTGGCGGATTGCCAGATTTGGAGAATAGTGCCAGCCCACCTACAGCGAGGATGATAATAAGAGCAGAAGAAATTAACATGCTTGGGAATCGAGTCACAGCGTTAGGTGATAGAGCCGCTATGCGTCGCTATCGAGGCGATTGCCGATGGTCGCTCCTGGCCAACAGTCAAACACTTCTGTGACTTGCATAATGACTAAGCCTTTTGCCGGTGCATCAGGCTTTATCTTTAAAACAATATCACGCATTTTTTGGTATTTATCGCCGGTAGTTTCAATTTTGGTTTTACCTTTTATTTGGTAGGAGATATTTTGATCTGGGATAAGGATATTTAACGCGGCTTGTGGGTTTTGTTTGAGATTACTTAGTGTCTTATCCATAAAGTTATCGACGAGCCATAACTCATCGTCATTTTCAATTAAAATGAATTTGACTGGGACAACATTGGGAAGGCCAGATTTAGATGCTGTCGCTAATGGGTATAGATCAGCCTGTTCAATAGCTGTTTTTACTGCGCTGTTGAGTTTCCCCATTTGTTTTTCTCCGTCGGAATTGGTTTTGGTAACCATAGCATGTTGTTTTTTTTAGGGCTATAGGGACTGTTTAGTAGCAAAAGAATTGACGAGGCAAGGTTCTATATTAGGGTATTCAAATGTGAAGCCTGCTTCAATGGCGCGCTGAGGTAAGACTCGTTGACTACCGAGTAATAGGCTGGATGCTTCGCCAAGTATTGCTTTTAACATGAAAGTGGGCATAGGCACTAGTGTAGGTCGCTTTAGGACTTTACCTAAGATTTTCGTGAAGGTTGCATTAGTGATAGGGTTTGGTGATGTTGCGTTATAAACCCCTTCACACTGCTGGTTTTCAGCTAAAAAGAGTATGAGGTTGCAGATATCATCCAACGCTATCCATGATGACCATTGTTGGCCATTCCCCAGTGGTCCGCCTAAGCCGAGTTTAAAAGGTAAGGTGACTTTTTTTAGCATGCCGCCTTCAGTGCCAATAACAACGCCTGTTCTTAGTAGGCATAGGCGTGAATTTTTGTGTCGATGAGTTTGTGCGACTTGTTCCCAATCATGGCAGAGCTCTGCAGCAAAGCCTTGTCCTTGTGGACTTGATTCAGTGACTACATTGTTGCCGGTGTCACCATAAAAGCCAATAGCTGAGCCGCTAATAATGACATCGGGTTGTTCGGGTAATTGTTGTAATGTGCCGAACAAAGACTTGGTTAAAGCAATACGACTGTTTCTCAGTAGCGCTTTACGCTTTTCTGTCCAAGGACGGTCAACAATGGGTTCTCCAGCTAGGTTAATAACCCAGTTAGGTGGCGGACAGTCTGAGAGTTGTGTTAATTGCGAGATGACAGTGATTTTGTCATGCCATATTGTCCGAACTCTTTCAGCTTGCCGGCTTAAAATAGTGATCTGATGGCCTTGCTCGAGTAACAGGGTGCAGAGGCGCGACCCAATAAACCCACTGCCACCGGTGATAAAAATATGTTTAATCATCGCTTTTGGACAATAAAAAAAGCAGTGAGTGCCCGAGCACCCACTGCTTTTTTGACATATTTATTCGACTAGTCAATGTGTTACAACACGTGGTAAGTCTTTAGCTTGTGCTACCCAAGATTCAACTTGAGAGACAGAAGGAACTTGGCGAACCAATTTTTTCTCTTCATTCACTTCAGCCATTTTTTGTTGTAGGTTTTCAGCATTACGTTGTGCTAATTCTGGCACAGTATCGACACCGGCGAATTCTAATAAATCAGCATACTGCGTGCTTACGCCTTTGACGCGTGATAAATCAGCACGGTTAACCCATTCAAGGATCAATTTTTCACTAATGCCGGTTGTATCTGCTGTGGCTTTACGATTTTTCTTCACACAGCAAATTTCAAGCAGTTTTTCGATTGAACCAATACCGGCTTCTTTAAGTTTGTCAGAGTAAGATGGGCCGATACCTTCGATGTCAGATAACTTTGTCACGTTGCGTCTCCTTAATTATTAGGCACTGGCAAAAAAGTTTGCAGGTTACACCGTTTTGCGTTTTTTTCAAACCCTTTAAAAACAAGGATATATAGGTGAGGCAATTAAAAACGATTAAATTAAATTCGTTTTAGTTTATTCATCGATATCATCCATATCTGCTTGGCCTGAAAGACGGCGACGAATGTGTGACCAGGACATGCCTGTTGCTAGTACAGCACTTAATATAAATAAAGCGATATAGGTGACAATCTCGGTGTTTTCTAAACCCAGTAAGCCACTATCAATTAACCACCAGACGATGATACCGAAGAAAGCAAAGGCGAGGGCTAAGCCAAAGAGGCCGAGAGAGAGCGGAAAGTAGCACGAAGATAGGCAGTCCAACCAATGAGTAGCACGACAGCCGAGAGGCCAAGGGGCGGGGTGACTGCCAATGGTTCTGCAAGCAGAGCTTCTTTTGCCCAATGGTAAAAGCTCGTGCCACTGGGGTTATAGCTGCTATAAACAAGGATGAGAGCAAAGAGTAAGCGAAGGAAAAAACCTAGCCAAGAAAAACTATTTTTTGCCATTGTTGTAACCTCAATAATTAGCGAATACTAAACTGTGTTAATTCATTTTGCGTCACTAATTGTGTAATAGCGACATCATGTACATTAGCAAATTGTGGGCCGTGTTTTGCCCAGTCAATAAACTGAGATAGTTGCGCTTGTTCACCTTGTGCTCTGATTTCAACATTGCCATCAGGCTGGTTTTTCACCCAACCCTGGATGTGATAGGTATTGGCGGCTTGTTGTGTGGAAAAACGAAAGCCAACCCCTTGCACCTTGCCTGAAACGATGAGTTGAACGCATGCCTTTGTCATG
>JABGUA010000131.1 GCA_018646825.1 Piscirickettsiaceae bacterium | reverse complement strand
CCTGCTTTTTCTAAAGCATTCACTTGAGCTACGGTCGCATCAACATCACAAGTTTCGGTGTTTGTCATGCTTTGCACAGCAATTGGCGCATCACCACCAATAGGGACATTACCCACCATAATCTGGCGAGATAATCTCCGGGTAATGGTTTGGTATGAGTTACTCATATGCTGCATACTCGATAAAGGTACCTCACACTAATACTGGCCACGTTGCACCTGTTTTGATTCGTCCGAATCTGGGAAACGACCTCGTAATAAATTGCTATAGCTGGCAACAGCATCTTTATCACCAATTTGATGTTCTGTTTTGACGGCTTGCAATAGGGCTTGTGTTGTCCATCGGGCAGCATTTCGGTAACGCTCAATATACGCACGTGATGCTAAATAATCGCCTTGTTGATAGCTAATTTCTGGCATTGCCAACAGGGATTTACCTGCTCTGGGATTAATTTGTAATGCTTTTCGTAAATACTGCTCAGCTCGTGCCGTATCCGGTATTCGATTAGCGCATATCCCTGCATTTTCATAAGCTCCCGCTGGGCTACGATACAATGGATTTTTAATAGCGGCCAGAAACCGAGTGACGGATTCGTCATAGCGTCCTTGTCCACATAAAAAAGCACCATAGTCATTCTGTGCTTCAGAATAACTAGGCTCAAAAGTGACTGCTTGTTTGAAATGATGCTCTGCTTTATCAAACTCACCTAGACGCTGATATAAGATTGCGATGGTGTGATGTGCACTGGTTAAACGTGAATCTTGCTTTAATGCTTTTTCTAGCTTGCCTAGTGCTGTTTCATAATCACCGCGCTGCATATAATTCAGCCCCAATTGCATATTGAGCTGTGCCGCCTTTTTATCAGCTTTGACATAGCCTGAAGACGTAGAGTCTGGCCGAATATTGCTATTACTTGTCGGACCCTGGCAGCCAGAGATTACAAACATAGAAACGATGAGCATTAAGACATTTTTATTCATCAGATAACAGCAGCCTCTTTCTCGTTAAGACGTTGGGTACGACGTGTTTTATCTTCTACTTCTCCCGCTAACTGGCCGCAAGCTGCCACAATATCATCACCGCGTGTTTTACGAATAGTCGCTACATAGCCACCGTCTAGCAGTTGTTGCTTAAAGCGATTAATGACATTCCTTGATGAGCAGATATAATTCGTTCCAGGAAAGGGGTTAAAGGGGATCAAGTTAATTTTAGTCGGAAGCCCTTTCAATATTCGCATTACATCTTTCGCATCTTGTTCTGAATCATTGATGCCAGCTAGCATGACGTATTCTATTGTGATGTGACGACTTTTATGGCCAGCGACATAACGATGACACGCTTCTAATAAAACGGCAATTGGGTATTTTTTATTCAGTGGAATGATTTCATCACGTAATTTATCATTAGCTGCGTGTAACGATACCGCGAGGCTAACATGACAATCTTCACGTAGTTTATCAATCATCGGTACCATGCCGGATGTGCTCAACGTGACCCTGCGCCAAGAAATACCGTAGGCTAAGTCATCCCGCATTAGGTTCATTGCACTGATGACATTTTTGTAATTGGCTAACGGTTCGCCCATGCCCATCATGACCACATTGGTCACGACACGCTTGCCTTTAGGATCTTTACCTAAATATTCATTGGCTATCCATAGCTGACCAATTATCTCACTGGCATCTAAATTCCTGTTAAAACCTTGCTGTGCTGTTGAACAAAATGTACAAGCCAAAGCACAACCCACTTGTGAAGACACGCATAGGGTGCCCCGGTCATTTTCAGGAATATAGACAGTTTCAATCGCATTCCCACCGTCCAGACGGATAATCCATTTTCTCGTGCCATCAGTTGAAACATGCTCTTCTAGCACTTCAGGCAATGCTAAAGAAGCTTTATCCAATAGGGTTTGACGTAATGATTTACTAAGATTAGTCATCTCGTTGAAATCAGTCACACGGTATTGATGTATCCACTGTAATACTTGACGCGCTCGGAAAGGCTTTTCACCAATTTCAGTGAAAAATGCTTCCAGACCCGGTAGGTCTAAACCAAATAAGTTTGTGCGCGCCATTTATAATTACTCAGCTATTTAGCGTGTACGTGGACAAAGTTGATCTTCTGTAAAGAAATAAGCTATTTCTCTTGCCGCACTCTCTGTTGAATCTGAACCATGAACCGCATTTTCATCAATGCTTTTTGCAAAGTCTGCACGAATTGTTCCTGCATCCGCATCGGCGGGGTTTGTTGCTCCCATTAGATCACGATTTTTCAAGACGGCACCTTCACCCTCAAGTACTTGAACCATAACGGGACCAGATGTCATAAAACTAACTAAAGCACCAAAAAATGGGCGCTCTTTGTGTTCTCCGTAAAAGCCTTCTGCTTGTTCTTGGCTTAAGTGAACCATGCGTGCTGCCACAATTTTCAAACCTGCTTTTTCAAAACGGGTGTAAATGTCGCCAATTGCATTGGCTGCTACTGCATCAGGTTTAATAATAGAAATAGTACGTTCGATCGACATGGTAGTTCCTTAATATATAAAGATAGGTTAAAAAATAGCTTATTTTAGCATTTTATGGCTGTCATGTTAGAACTATTGGGATAGAATTATTGTAATCGTGTTAATTTTATTGATTGGTCGACTCTGCAAGTTGTCCGACCCCAACTTAGGCTACTCACTGAATTATGCATCAATCCTTTAAACGTATCGGGCTCTTTATTCGTAAAGATGACCCTATCCTTGAAAATGCTGTCGTTCAAGTCAGTCAGTTTTTAACAAAGCATTCTCTGGCGATTGTTATTAACGAACCGCTAAGCTTCTTACCCGAACTTGATGTTGTTTCTATTTCAGACTTCCCTGAGCGCTGTGATCTCACCATTGCGATTGGCGGGGATGGGACTTTGCTTTCAGCCTCACGAGCCTTAGCAGGCACTGACTTACCTTTAGTTGGGATTAATGTCGGTCGGCTTGGATTCCTCGCTGACGTCACAATCGATAAGCTTGAAACTCAACTTTCTCAAATTCTTGCAGGCGAATACCGCAGAGATACTCGTTTTCTAATGCAAGCGACCATCAATGATGCTGATGAACCGATGGGTCTTGCGATGAACGATGTCGTGATTCATGCATATCAAAGATTACACATGATTGAGTTCGAAACAGCCATCAATGGCCGTTTCCTCAACAGTCAGCGAGCTGATGGTATTTTAGTCGCCACACCGACAGGTTCGACTGCCTACGCGATGTCAGCTGGCGGTCCTATCTTAGACGTTGATCTTGATGCCTTAGTCCTAGCTTCGGTCTGTCCACATACCTTAAGTAATCGACCCTTAGTTATTGCTGCCAATAGCGTCGTTGATATTACCCTTAGTGAAAAAACAGTTGGTAGCTGTATGGCGACGTGCGATGGTCGTCCGGGCTATATTATTCAAGCAGGTGATACCATCCGGGTTGAACGACACCCTCATACAATTACACTGCTACATCTAGAAGATCATGACCATTACTCAATTCTACGTGCAAAACTGGAATGGGGCCGCAAGCTAACATGATAAGTCATCTCTGTGTCCGCCACCTTGCCGTCGTTGATGACCTAGAAATTGACTTTAGCTCGGGTATGACCTCCTTAACGGGTGAAACCGGTGCAGGTAAATCAATTTTAGTTGATGCTCTAGGACTAGTACTTGGGGACCGTGCTGATTCTAATATGATTCGTTATGGTCATGATCGCGCTGAAATTGAAGCCCATTTTGATATAAGCCTAAACCACGGATTACAGCAGTGGCTCATCGAGCAGGAATTAGATGATGATGGTCAGTGTTACTTGCGCCGAACTATTTCGCGTGATACTCCTTCACGTGGCTATATCAATGGCCGCGCTGTCCCTCTTACTCAACTCAGGGTCGTTAGCGAACATAGTATTGATATTCATGGTCAACATGCCCATCAATCATTAATACGTCCCGATACACAACGTCACTTACTTGATACTGTCGCAGGTACGAAGCCACTCTTAGCCGAATTATCAGTAGCCTATAAACAGTGGCAAGTACTTAAACACGATATTGCAGAACAAGAACGTCAATCTGCTCAATCTGCCGCACAACTCAATTTACTCCAATATCAGGTCAGTGAACTTGCCCCCCTAAATTTAAGTGAGGATTATGTTGAATCCTTAATTCATAATCAACAAAAACTCGCTCATGCTTCACAGCTTATTGCTGCAGCTCAGTCCGGCTTATATCAATTGGTTGATCAAGAACAAGGGTCAGCCTATAGCATAGTGACACACGCTTTATCAGAATTAGCTGAATTGGCTGATATTGAACCTAAGTTTACTAATATTATCGAAGCGTTAAACTCGACTGTTGTTCAAATCGATGAATCCACCAGCGAATTAAGGCACTATCTTGATAGCACTGAACTCGACCCGCAGTTACTGGAGGAAGTCGAGAGTGAATTATCCGCTTTGCATCAATTAGCGCGTAAACACCATATTGAAGTAGAAACGTTACCAGCCCACTATCAGGGGCTATGTGACCAATTGGCTCAATTAACGGATCGAGAACAAAAACAATCCGCATTACAAACACAATTACTGTCGCAAGAAGTACTTTGTCGCGAGTTATGCGAAAAAATTCGTCACCAACGTCAAAAAGCAGCGCCTAAATTAGCAAAGAAAATTTCTAATACTATTCAAGAATTAGCTATACCTGGTGGTCGCTTAGAATTTGTTATTAAGCCAATGTCTGAAGAAAATTTTAATGAGACTGGTTATGATCGTATTCAACTTCTCGTCAGCACTAACCCTGGCCAAGCCGTTGGGGAGCTAGGTAAAGTTGCTTCTGGTGGTGAATTAGCCCGGATTAGTTTGGCTATTCAAGTTGTGACAGCCGGTACTCGAAGCGTTCCTACGCTAGTATTTGATGAAGTTGATGTTGGTATTGGCGGTGGTATTGCTGAAATGGTCGGACAACATTTGCGCCATCTCGCCGCAACACAACAGGTCATTTGTATCACCCATTTGCCGCAAGTAGCTGCACAAGCTCATCAACAAGTACAAGTCACGAAAAAGCAATTAAAAGATACGACGTTTATTGAACTACTGACACTGACAGAGGCGCAGCGTGTCGAAGAAATCGCACGTATGCTTGGGGGCGTCAAAATTACTGACACAACCCGTTCACACGCACAAGAAATGTTGGCTCAATCAGCTTAACCGTTTCTTGATTAATTATTTTCCGCTTGGCACCGCTTACAGATACCATAAATGTACAGGCTATGCTCTGTCATTTCGAAGCCTTTTTCTGCCGCTATCGCACGCTGACGTTGCTCAATCACTTCATCGACGAACTCTTCTATTTGGTTACATTTCACGCACAGCAAATGGTCATGATGCGCGCCATCTTCAAGTTCGAATACCGCATGACCACCATCGATGCTAAGACGAGATACTAAACCAGCACCTTCAAACTGAGTCAGTACGCGATATACTGTCGCTAGACCAATCTCTTCGCCCGTTTCTAATAGCGCTTTATAAACGTCTTCCGCACTCATATGACGTAGCTCAGCATCCTCTAGTATTTCTAAAACCTTCAATCTAGGTAAAGTAACCTTGAGTCCTGCTTTTCTTAAATCTTGTCTTTCTGCACTCATAAAAGATGCCTCGTCGAAACTGAGCGATTAGCGTATCATCGCAGTTTGGTAATTAATTAAGATGTTCAATATAAATGAAAACCGTCCTCATTTACACTTTTTCGTTTCTTGCTTTATTCATCACAGGTTGTGCAAAGGATAAAATTCCCGGCGTTTATCGTATTGATGTCCAACAAGGTAATGATATTAACCAGGATATGCTGAATCAGTTAGAACAAGGCATGACTAAGAACCAAGTTGCTTATGTTATGGGCACGCCGCTTATTATTGATACCTTCCACCCTGATCGTTGGGATTACATTTATAGTTTGCATCCAGGCAACGGCGAACGTGAACAGCGCCGTATTACGGTTTATTTCAAGAACGAAACGTTGGATTACCTTGATGGTAATACCCGTATTGTTGCCCGAAAAGAAATACCTAAAACTCTTAAAATCGATAGTAATGTTGTTGTTCCACTTTCTGATAAGAAAGTCGGTTTAATTGAAGATATTAAAGAAAAAATAGGCATGGAAGATGAGGAAGCGACTGAGAATGTGACCGACAAAGTCGACCTCTTCAAAGATCGCCCTATCCCAGTCCCTACCCAATCTAAAGGTATCCTGGATCGCATTACGGGTTCTGTCAGTAGTGATGATATTAAAGAAGATATGCAAGAGGTTGAGGAAGACAGTAAACCAAGTTTATTAAGACGTTTTATCGGCTCAAGCAAAGAAGAAACCCTCGATGAAGTCGATATTATTGACGTACCTGCAACTGTTACACCTGAAGAACTGATCGAGAAAGAAATTGAACCCCTCAGCCTTTTCCAACGTTTCAAGCGCAGTGTTGGTATAGATTAATAGGACTTTAATCTACAGCAACAAAACAACCTTTCTCAGGCCGATAACTGAATAATTCCCCCATCAGTACGTCAAAGTACCAGCCGTGCAAACTGAGTATCCCTTGTTCAACCCGCTCTTTGATACAAGAAAAACTGAGGAGATTCTCCAGCGAGACCAAAATAGCCGCTTGTTCACAGGCCGTTAATTGTTCTGGAATTGTCTTGCCTAAATGACTGGCTTTTACTTTATCTTTTGCAGCTTGCGCAATTGATACCCAAGGATGAATGAATTGAGAGGCCGTCGTGCCATCATCATGCCATAATGCCATTATCCCGCCGCAATTCGCATGCCCCATGACGATAATATTTTCTACTTGTAGCGAGTTGACTGCAAACTCTAGGGCAGCGCTGGTACCATGATAGTGCCCCGCATTTTCACAGGGTGGTACAAGATTCGCGACATTACGCACAATAAATAAGTCACCGGGATCACAATCGGTCAAAATTGCAGGGTCAACACGTGAGTCACAACAGGCCACCATTAATGTTTTTGCAGGCTGCCCCTGTTTCATACTGGCATACAAACGTCTATCATCACCAAAATACTGCTGTTGAAAACGCTTAAATCCCCCAATTAGTTTTTCTGTGCTCGCCATTGTTTATCTCTTTCTTATTTAGCATAAATAAGGTTGGTCTCGGACAATAAAAAGCTATCGTTACAAAACGTAACGATAGCTTATAAGGTAATGTTTATCCTAGCTTATTAGCCCAAATACATTGTCACTATTCCTGATTATCACGTGCAGTTTCAGCATTAGCCTCGTACCACTTTTTCTTAATACTTTTCTTTCTTACTAAAGCTATATTCGCTTCATACCACTTTTTCTTTAAGTCGGCATGTGGGTCCACTGTAATATTCGCTTCATACCATGGCTTATTGTTACGCGCCGTTCTGGCAGCCGCTAAATTGGCTTCATACCATTTCTTTTTCAAATCGGCATGAGGATCTGCCGTCAAGTTCGCTTCGTACCATGGCACTACGTCATCATCCTTCGCAGATGCTTGATTCGCTTCATACCATTTCTGTTTTACAGCTTTAACATTGGATCGCGCTATTTCCAAATTCGCTTCGTACCATTTTTTCTTTATATCAACATGCTGTTGCATATTGGCTTCGTACCACGGCGTTTCGACCTTGGCTGTCGGCTGTGAGGCTGCCTCGTACCATTTACTTTGATTCTCGCGTGCTGCCCTGGTATTCGCTTCATACCACTTGTTATTGATTTGTTTTTCTTTTGCCAAAGCTAAATTAGCCTCGTACCATTTTTTCTTCACATCTGCATGTGGATCAACAACTAAATTAGCTTCATACCAAGGTTTGCTTTTTCTATTATTACGAGCCGCTTCCAAATTAGCTTGATACCATTTTTGCTTGGTATCACTGATGTTTTGGTCACTAAACTCATACCAATGCTTCTCAGTCTTAGTATTGTCGAGGTTGGCTTCATACCATTTCTGTTGCGTTGCCCGCGCTGCTTCTAAATTAGCTTCATACCATTTTTTCTTGATATCTGCATGCGGATCCGCATGCATATTGGACTCATACCACGGGGTTCCAGTCGTGATAGCGGCCTGCTGTTTATTGGCTTCGTACCACTTTTGTCGTGTCGCTTTAACAGAAGTGACAGCGGCTTTTAAGTTAGCTTCGTACCATTTTTTCTTAGTATCTAAATGTTTGCTCATATTTGCTTCATACCAAGGTAATCCTGCCGCCTTTGTTGGTTTGCTATTCGCTTTATACCATGGCGTGACAGTTATTTCAGAAGGTGTGGCTCGGTTAGCCTGATACCATTTTTTGGCTTTTTTTTGTGCTTTTCCTTGCTCTCCATCTAGCCATTTTTCGTTTATATGTATCGTTGTACTCATCGTATAACCCTCCCGAGATACATTATTATCTCAAGTCGATAGTACATAAACATTACATAAACGACAACTTCTATAGGGTTTTTACTGTTTGTAGAGCCCTACTATTCAAAGCATTGTTTCTCTGATTTTAATTGTTGTAACAGAGCGATACGCTGCTCAACTAATAACATTCTACGCTGTTCTTTTTCCTCTACTGTAGAGGAATAGCCCAAATATGCTACCCCTGCTAAACCCTGTACTATTGGTATAAAATCCAGTGTAATCATCGCCGCAGCCAGTTTATTTCCGTCGTCCTCATAAAATGGGGCTTTATACGTGTAGCGGTAGGGTTGCATATTACGAATAGTATTATCTAAACCAACACAACTAAGTTGCTCTACTTGTTCATTTCGCTCTATCACCGGCGGTTCAAAGTAAATAGGCTCCATTGGTACATCGGGTAATGTTAAAGCTTGAGAGATCGATCCTGCTCCTAATAACAGGACCAAAGCTGCCATCTGTATCGTTGATTTTAATCTCATGTTTACCTCCCAGTTAAGCTTATTTAGTTAGTTAATCGGCATCTAATCACAAAACTCCAGTTTTAGCTCGTCTTTCTGCTTTATCTTATGCAAATTAATCAGATGTCAGACTTAGCCCATAGTTTTGCCTCGTTATTTATCTTAGGATCCTAATTAATGGCCATTGTTAATGAGGAGTCTGAAGGTGGTAGATGAAATATATGAAGAAAAACGTGGTTTTGTCAGAATGCAGATTGATACGTTAGTCACGTTTACTATTAAAGGTAAAGGCGAGAAAACGTATCACGGGACAAGTCAAAATTTGAGTGCTACAGGTCTTTATATGACAACTGAAGACGCCATTAATATAGGTGATGAAGTCGAATTGATTATGAATTCTAGTAACCAAAAACTGCCCCCATTTGTCGCCGCAGGAAAGGTCATTCGCTGTGAGACTGATCAAACGGATACTAAGCTATATCATGTTTCTGTTTCATTATCAGAAACACATTAAAGCATTTTATAATCGATAGCTAGCCGCTATCATGACTTTTGAAACCAAAGACATGGCTTGTTTAATCGGTTTGGGTAAATCAACCCCTCCGGCTTCTATTGCCATCGCTCTATGATGCGCCTCGTCGTCACGCATTTGCTCTAGAACCGCACGACTTTTAGTATCTTCTGTACTCAATTTTTCTATATGCTGTTCTAAGTGTTTAACCACCTGCGTTTCTGTTTCAGCAACAAAACCCAAACTCCATTTATCCCCAACTTTTCCTGCTGTAGCCCCTAATACAAAAGATCCTGCATACCATAATGGGTTAAAGATACTAGTCCGGCCCCCTAACTGATGAACCCGACGCTCGCACCAAGCAAGGTGATCGCTTTCTTCACGTGCTGCTTGATCCATGGAGGCCCTAACTTCGGGTAGTTTTGCTGTTAAAGCCTGGCCTTGATACAGTGCCTGTGCCGAGACTTCACCCGCATGGTTAATACGCATTAAGCGCATTGACTCTTTTTTTTGAATTTCTGATAAATTCGGTTCCACCAAACCCGCTCCAGGTACAGAACGATCACTGACTTCAGGTTTGCCGAATAAAGTTTTTAACGTTTTATCACATTCAGTGATAAAACTGTCGATAAGATTAAGATGTCGCATCACGTTATTATATAATAGCGTGGGTCATTTATTCTAGACAGCACCCTTCATAAAAAACTCTTCTAATGTCTCTGCTAATTCCTGCGGCTGGAATTTGGGCACATAAGCATCTGCACCAACATTCTTACCCATATTTTGATTTGCTGCTGCAGTTAATGAAGAATGCATAATGACAGGCAAATGTTTCATCCTAGGATCTGATTTTATTTTTTGCGTCAAAACGTAGCCATCCATTTCGGGCATTTCAACATCCGTTAGTACCAGCTGAATCTCATCCATGATATCGGTACCTTCTTCTTCACAACGTGTTGCCATTTTATCCAATTGAATCCAAGCATTGGCACCGTTAATATTCTGAATGTATTTAATGCCCAAATGATCTAGTGTTTGGGTGATTTGTTTTCGTGCAATGGCTGAGTCATCGGCAAATAAGATCGTGTATTCTTTTTCAGTTTTTAACT
>JABGUA010000098.1 GCA_018646825.1 Piscirickettsiaceae bacterium | reverse complement strand
TAGTCCTCGCGTTAATGTCGTTAACGGCGGACTTTTAGTTTTTTTTAGTTATTTTATTAATTTTTTTGACAGATATATTTTGGCAGAAGAATTGTTGAGTATAAATATATATTAATCATATATTTAGGAGAGGCTTCGTCGACGCGGTTCGTAGTTGTATTAAGCCTGCTGATGGTCGGGCCATGCAAAACTGATTGCGTTTTATGTAGAGGAGCAAAGCTGTGCGTTTGGGTTTTGTAAGATCCCGAAAAACCAAAAAAATATGGCAAAGCAAAGTACGTGCCAAAATGTAAATAAAGCAATTTCTGTGCCGTTATAGTTTTTGAGCTAAAGTAACGGATAAGAATTTTGTCAATTTCAAGCGTAACACAATTTGCGGGCGCCTTGCGCACGCAAATAAATCTTCAGACTGGTGTGGAAAATACGCAATCCGTGTCACCAAATGCTACATCCGAAATTTTGTCTCAAGCCGTTTCTTCGCTCGACTTATCGGGTGCTGAATACGGCACCTTGCTGTTGAAAGACAAGTTGCATGATCAGGCCCTTGCTTATTCGGTAGTTACCGTGAAACAACAGCATCTTAGTTCACTAAACACTCATATACAAAATGTTCAAGACGTTGTTGATCAGCTGGCGGCCACTGACCGGTCAGAGACTGAGGCACATGCCGCATTAGTTGAAGAATTAGCAGACCGTGAAGATCAGCTCTCCCGGTTTGTTGGGACATTGTTTCATAGTAACGATCTCAGTCTTGCCGCTATCGTTAATCCAAATTTAGGAGAAAATGCACAAAATGAAATAATAAACGTCTATGCAAATGATGAAGTCGGATCTGACGCAATCGGTCAGATTGCTGCCATCGAGGTCAATTTTTCCAAGGTTTTTGAAACGCTCCACAACGAAAATACATGTCCGCATTGCATCGCTTTAGCTCAACAGGAAAACAGCGCAGCCCAGTCTGGAAATGAACAGCCGGCCTATGCGTTGGATGCAAATGACAATAGCTCTGGATCGGTGAATGATATTGATGGAAAAACGACAACGGACACTTCTAATTCACGGCTTGAACCCTTGCGGATGAGTACTCAGTGGAATGTAACAGGCGATGCCACATTGACCTATTCATTTTATGATGGCGACGTGGCCTATGCTAGTCCTTATAATGGTAGTAATCCAACGCCAGGAAACCCATCATCGGTCGTATCGCATGGGGCAACTAATGAGACAACTCTAAGTGCCGCTTTTGACGCTTGGGATGCGACCGTCGATTTCGAATTTGTCGAGGTTGAGGAGGACGCCGGTGAAGTTGGTGAGTTTCGTGTTGCCTTTACTGATCAGTCTAGTGGTGCGGCGGCGTTTGCCTATGCGCCGGGGGATTATGCGGTTAACGGCGATATTTGGTTTGAGACAGAAGACATCGACATCACGGGCAATGATTTCAGCACTGACGGTGTCGGTGCAGGTGGCTTCAATTATTTTGCGGCCTTGCATGAAATTGGTCATGCAGTTGGCCTCAGCCACCCGTTTGATGCCGGTGACGATCAATCCAATGGTGATGATAGCTTGCCTTTGGCCCAAGACTCGATGCGCAACTCGGTCATGGGCTATGTACAGCTTGATCAGAACATGGTGCTTAAATTTAATGGTAGCGGCCAGACCACCCCGAGCTATCGTATTTATGCTTCAACGCCAATGATGTATGATGTTGAAATAATGGAGCAATTTTATGGCGCTGATGATGACAACACAGGAAATGATACCTATAATTTTGCGGTATCGCCCGAGACGATCCAAACCATTGTTGATGCTGGCGGCACCGACACTATCGATGCAAGCAACCAAACAAGAGAGAATGTCATCGACCTGACTGCCGGCGGATTTTCATCAATTGGAATTTACAGTGAAGCTGACCAGAAAACAGATTGGGCCGCAAGCTTAGGGACAACCACTGCAGCTATTCAAACGGTTATTGATTTTTTTGATACCCAGGCATCGGCAGCAAACTCATACTATTCAGCCCATTCCCGCACGGCCCTCTATACCGGTGAATATAATGTGGGTATTGCGCATAACGCGGTGATCGAAAATGCCATTGGCGGAAGTGCCAATGACACTATTACTGGTAACAGCAGCGGTAACAATATTGCCGGCGACGCTGGTGATGATTTGATAGAAGGCAATGGGGGCAATGATATAATCGATGGTGGCGCCGGCACCGAAGATGTAGCTGTCTTCAATGACATTTATGCAAATTACACCATCACCGAGATTGGCGGCACCTACACTGTGGCGCATAATGGTGGCGCTGGGGCGGATGGCACCGACACAATTACCAATGTCGAATATTTAGAATTTACTGACCAAACGATCGATTTGTCAACTTGGCCAATTGTCACCGCCACCACAACACCGACAAATACTGGCGCCCAAGGTGCTTCAGGTAGCGGATCCCCTTACAGTAGCGGTTCGAGCTCAAGCTCAAGTTCTGGGATGCTTGCAAGTGCTGATGTCTCCTCGCAGGCTGGGGCGACTGCAGCAATAGCGCTGACCGACAGCGTTTTGGAGACAATTTCAAACCAGCTAGCTTTGATGGGCGCATTGCAAAACAGATTGAGTGCATCGATTAGTAATCTGAGTAGCCAGTCAGTGATGACTGAAGCCGCGATTGGCCGCATTATGGATACTGATTTTTCAACAGAAATGGCAAAACTGACTAAATCAATGATTTTATCCGAAGCTAGCAACTATGTGTTGTCAGGGGCGCAACTTAGCAAATCAAATTTGCTGATGTTGTTGAAATAAGAGTAGTAAACAAAGTTCAAAATGAGAGTTATAATTCGTATTTGATCATATGATTGAATGCTTTCTTAAAATGAATGTGTGTCAGACGCTTTGGCTTGTGGAAATGAATAGAGACAGCAATTGGCTGAAAAAATGAAATATTTGCCTGACAAGACAGCAGTCAAATAAGTCAAGAAATACCTCAATATTAATTATATAAATGTTAGTGAAGTCGTTACTCCGTATAAGGAGTAATGCGTCTTGATTTCTGTGAATAGAAATTTTGGAGGTCTGGTTGGTCGGCTGAGTTTGCTGACCGCGGACAATGCTGTCGAAACAGCCATAAAGCGGCTGTCTTCGGGTGCGCGCATCAATTCGGCTGCTGATGATAGTGCTGGAATGGCTGTTGTCTCAAAAATGGACAGCCAAATCACAGGACTTTCTGTGGCTATAAAAAATACAATGGATGCCATCTCCCTGTTTGACACTGCGTCCGCTGGCTTGCAGACAACATCGGCCATCGCCCAACGGGTACGTGAATTAGCGGTGCAAAACAGTAATGGGCATTTGAGTGTAACTGACCGTGCCGCGGCACAGTTAGAGGTGAATGCTCTCAATGCTGAATTGCTGAGGATTGCCGAGAGCACAAACTTTAACAAAATTGGTCTTCTGGACGGTACGCTGGATACAACCATGCAGATTGGTAACACGGTGTCAGAAACGCTCTCAATTGCAATTGATGGAGTTGAGACTGCTACGCCGATTGCGGCAACTGCGGCGGCAACCGGTTCCTCTCTTGAGGTGCTCCGACCAGCACAAACGGGATCTGGAACATCAGCGTTCGATGTTCCAGCCACAAGCCGCGCGTCTGGTGCATCTGTTCTTGATTATTTATCTTCATCAACCGCCGCAGCCACATCGGCGTTTGATACGCCTGATGACAGTGCAGCCAGTGGTTCATCAATTCTTGATGTGCCAGC
>JABGUA010000047.1 GCA_018646825.1 Piscirickettsiaceae bacterium | reverse complement strand
TGAAGGAAAAAAAGTGAATAAAATTCGCCCGCCGGCTAACAGACCTACACATATAATCAGCAAGCCCAAGGTTGTCGCAATGGTGACACCACGATATTGAACTGCTTTTGTCACGAGGGGCCTGAACAAGTCATCACGTAAATAATTAAACTTTTCATCTAACCATTTTCGTCGTGGTGGCGGCTCCTGATGATGCATTTTATGGAAGGCATGACGTAAATGTCCCGGCAGGATTAAAAAGCTTTCAAATAAAGATGCAATAATGACACAGACCACAACAAAAGGTATGTCAAACAGTATATTACCAATTGTTCCTCCAATCAGCATTAACGGTAAAAATGATGAGATTGTTGTCAATGATGATGCGATAACAGGGGCTAACATGCGACGAGCCCCCCCTTCTGCAGCCATTAAAGACCCTTCTCCGCTTTGATAATGTGCCAAGCCGTCTTCACCTACGACGATGGCATCATCTACAATAATCCCCAAAGCCATAATCAGACCAAATAGGCTGATCATATTGATCGTACCGCCGAACAGGTACATGACAAACAACGTGGCCATAAAGGAAACAGGAATACCCACAGCAACCCATATTGCGACACGACCATGCAAGAATAAGAACAAGATACCAATAACTAAGACTAAGCCACCAAGCCCATTGGTTAACAACAGATTCATTCGCTCAGCGATCAACTCCCAACTGGCGTCATACACTTTCAAATTCACCCCTCTCGGTAAATTTGGCACCGTATCTTCAACCCATTGCTGCAAGATTTCAGCAGATTTTAAGGAATCCGCACTTTCCGTCCTTTGCAGACGGATTTCTACAGCCGGTTTATCTTCATAGAACAAGCTGACCTGATTACGCATAGGCCTGCGTTCAATTGTCGCGACATCATCTAGTAACACCAAACGACCAGAGTAGTCAGTTTTTAATGGCAACTGAGCAAAGGCTTCAGCATCGCGCCGCTGGTCAAGGCTCCGCAATAAACGCGCTGTATCAGCATTACCGACTTCGCCCGCCGGTAAATCTCGGCTTAATTCAGAAATACGGTCACCAACATCATTTAAATCTAAACCAAGAGATTCAAGTTTTTGAGTTGATAGTTGAATCGCCATTTCTTCTTCGGGTAGCCCCGTGATCGTGACTCTCGAAATCCCACGATCCAACAACTCATGTTCGGCTTCATGAACAAAATAGCGTAACTCATCCAGTTCGCCTTCGGTTGTGATTAACAGTCGTGCGATAGGCTCATAAGGTGTGACTAAGCTGACTTTGGGAATTTCTGAATCACTGGGTAAGTTACGTAACTGAGCAACTTGCTCTTTAACCTGATCTAAGGCGGTGCCCATTTCAGAGCCTTCTTCAAACTCTAAAGCGACAACGGACATGCCAAAAGAGGATGTTGACGTCATTTTTTTAACGAAATCAACGGTACGTAATTCTTGTTCTAAACGTGAGGAAATGGCATCTTCAACATCTTCTGCACTCGCGCCACGCCATTCAACGCGAACTGTAATGGTATCAAGCACAAAGTTAGGAAAAAACTGTGTATTCAACTGTGTTAGTGACGTTAGTCCAGCTAGCACTAAAATCAACATTAAAAGGTTGGCAGCGACCTTATGTTGGGCAAAAAGACCAATAAAGTCAGACTTATGTGTCGTCATTCATCGCCTCTACACGTAAACCTGTAATCGCATTAGGTAATTGTGTGCTGACTACGCGGTCACCTTCATTTAAATTATCCCCTCGGATTAATAATTGTGTTTGTCCATCACTATCTTCATATTCACCAACACGAGAAATTTTGACCACTTCTAAATAACCATCTTTGATTCGATAGACACGATTTAGACCATATAAGGCATTAAAAGGCATCACAATAACGTTATCCTGAGTCCCTAGAGTCAGTGATAGTTCAATAAACGTACCCAACGCCAATGTCGATTTCTGATCTTTGACCAAACTAAATAGACCATCAACGCCACCACTATCTTGTCGCGTTTCGCCCGATAAACGGTTCAATTCAAATGTTAATACACGACCATCAAGCACAGACACCGCTTTAAGCGTTTTGCCATTTGCTAAATCATCACGTATTTGTTTAAGGTAGCGGCCTGGAATTTGTGCCCGAACTTCTAAATGGTCGAGATCATAGATAGATAATAAGTTATCTCCAACACGAACTCGATCACCCAAAGACACACTTAAATTAGCAATACGGCCATTAAACGGGGCTTTAATAAAAGCACGGTCAACATCTAGTTGGGCTTGAGATAACAAGGCTTTTGCTCTTGATTGCCTTGCTTTTAATCCGGCCATGCGTGCCGGATGTTCAGAAATATCATGTTCTAATCTTTTTAAAGTTACTATTTGTCGTTGTTGGTTCGCTACGACGTCATCTAATGATGATCGTGTCACCAAACGGGAGGCATCTAACTTTTTAGCACGAGTGACTGCTTTTTCAGCCAATGACAATAAGGCTTGTTCATTAGACAATAGGTTCTTATCACGACGTTGGCGTGCCACTTCACTAGAAATGCTAGCATTGACTTCTGCTAAGTCAGCTTCTCGTTGATTCAATAATAAATCAGTATCACTATTATCCAAACTAATGAGGACATCCCCCTCGGAGACAACAGCACCTTCCAAAATATTAACCTGCGATACATCAGCAGATAAGGCCGCATTGAGAGACGCACGCCGTGGTGTTTCTACACGGCCATAAACCGTGATTTCAGGAGGAATTTGTTTAAACTGTACCGGTACGGTATTAACACGCCATACCTTTTCAGGACGTTGTAGGGCTTTCTTCTCTGGCTTTGAGGCACTAAGCGCCATAAAAATAGCAATGGCAACCGATAGAATAACTAACGGCAATAAAACACGTTTTAACAAATGTTTCTCCTAAAAGCATTAACGCCTAGATTAGGCTAAATTCTACTGCAAATAACAGCCAACAGCATTGTTTTACATAAATTTACAGTTTAATAGTTATAGCAGGGCTATTGAATTGTAAATCTTGCGGGTCAGGATGGGCTTTTCGTCTACAAGTTGCTTATAGACTTTTTGCTAAAGCAATTCGTTCGGAAATATCACTCGGTAATTCAGGCATTGCTTCTATTTGTCTTAAACGAATCAACAACCCACATTGATTTGCTATTTGAATACTCAAGCCGGGGCGTGCATTCATTTCCAACATCAATGGCCCAGCATGCTTATCTAAAATAATGTCTACACCAATATAACCCAAGCCCACCAAGTCATAGCACTTGGCAGTTAACTCTAGAATAATATCCCAGTCTGGGATCTGGACATCCGTTATTGAGAAACTAGTATCTGGATGTCGGGTGATAATCTGTTCATGCATCACACCGGTTAGCGTTTTGCCTGTCTTTAAATCAATCCCGAGCCCAATTGCTCCCTGATGTAAGTTGGCTTTACCATCTGACTCTTGCGTGGGCAAACGGATCATAGCCATCACCGGTATACCTTTAAAAACAATCGTTCGAATATCTGGCACACCTTGATAGCTAATATCAGCAAAAGCAGCGTCAAACTGGACGCGCTGCTCAATGAGTGCGGTATCTGGCAAACCACCTAGGCTATACATGCCACTTAGGATGTTAGAAATATGATGAACGATACCTTGCTCAGAAATGATTTGACCGCTACTTTTCCGAAAACCATGTTGTGACGAACTAATAATCACCAGAATACCTTCACCGCCACTACCATGCGCGGGCTTAATGACAAAGTCACCATAAGCTTCTAATTGATGAACTAAGTCAGGAATATCCTTTTCTATTTTGACGATACCGTACAGTTTTGGCACTGCGAGCCCCGCTTTTTCTGCCAGCTGTTTAGTCTGTAGCTTGTCATCTACAAGCGGATATTTAGCACGGGAATTATATTTCGCAATGAAGTCACCATTGCGTTTATTCATGCCTAAAATACCTAATTTTTCTAAGCGTCGCCAAGGCAATTTAGTATCGAAGTCTGCCAGTATTTGACAGAGTTTATCTTTTTTCTGAGACAAGCCCGACCACTTGCTTTGTTTACTAGGAATCATATTTATAAGGCTATTGTCGCCATGTCTCTCTAAAACGCCAAATCTCCGTTAAGCGGTAACCAGTGTAACGACCTAACAATAACGTCAAAGCTAATATAATCAGCAAAAATTCTGGGAATACAAAAATCATATGATTCAACAAATCGTTACTCATCACTAAAAAGCCGAGTGCTGCCACGAACAGACTGCCCGCGCCTTGTATAATCGCTTCGGAAGGCCCGCTTTCTTCCCAGATTAAGGACATCCGTTCGATCGTCATCGCTAAAATAACCATTGGGAATAAGGCAATTGAAAGTCCATGACTAAACCCTAGTTTATGACTAAAAATTGTCATTATTGTCATTAATATAATCACAATAATTAAGACTGCAGCCAGCCTTGGTACCAACAATAGTTGTAAATATTCTAGATAAAACCGGATAGCCAAGCCCAAGGCAATGATTAAGCTAAATAACACAATACCCCAAATCAGCTCTGTTTCGCGGAAAGCCAATGCAATTAAGATAGGCATAAAGGTACCGAAAGTCTTAATGCCAATGATATTACGCAGTAGCACAATAAGAAAAGCACCCAGTGGCACCATCAGCAGAATACGATATACATTTTGTGTCTGAATCGGCAGGCTATAAAGTGAAAACTCCATTGCATGTGAATCTAGTTTTCGGGCGCGTTGTTCAGCTAAGAAGATAGGCTCTTGAGTGTGTCGACTGATTGAAAAATCGAGCTCTGCTTTTTTACCGCCACTCATTCCTAGTAAAGGTTGCTCACCTACCTTCCATATTAGCGCGTTGTCTGGTAATTGTGCGATACCATTACCAGGATTAAAGGACAGCCATTGAGTGCCGTCATGAACTTGTAACCAAGGTTCAAGTTTGCCATGGCGTAGGCCATCGCGAAGCAATAACACATGTGCCGTTCTAGAAGGAATACGTGCGCCAGCAAGTACCGCTCTTAACAAGGCAACACGTGCTTTATCCGTTTTAATATTACTGAGTAAAACTTGGACATTTTCATCAGGTTCCTCAGCATTAAACCTTAGCAATAACTCTCGCGTAAATGTCTTTATGTCGGCTGACTTTTGACGAACTTCATCTAATAAAGCCTCAACGATTGTGGCCGTCGCTTCCGAATAACCAGGGACTTTAGGAAAATAAATATCTTGTCCATGATGGCTAGTCAGATTAGGTTTCGGTGACGATATTGGATTGTCATCTCGCGCGAGATGCAACTGATAATAAAGTACTTGCTCACCTTTAGCACGCCGAACAGCCCATTCGGCAATTTTGTTATCGTCAGCAGTTTCAAAGGCCAAACCATATTTTCCGGAGACAAAATTTTCATCGGCAATGACGAAACCTTCAGGCTTATTAGGCAGAGAAAAACGTATTTTTACTGGACCTTCCTTGGGTTGAAATGCAACACGTGCTTCAACGCTCCAGACTTCAACTTGTTCACTCGGGAACAGAGGAAGGCCTAACGTATTGGCTTTATAAAATATGAGGCTAAAGGCAAAGGCTAGTAAAGCTAAGGCCAAAAATTTAACATGCAAGTCTTTCAAGTCACTGTTCCCTGTTTTTACAGTATATCTTCAAGAAGACGCTCACATTTTCTCGAATTGATAGGCAGAGTAAAAGTCATCGACGCATCAACCAGTATACGCTGCTTTAATACCCTTCTCCCAAGCAAGATCGGGTAATTAAAACGACTGCGATCAACTAAGCTAAATTCCCCCTTATAAAGGTGGCCGTTCAAACAAAGTTGCAACTCGACCACTGGCCGGGAAACAGCATCTTTATGATGCGACTTTATTTTAACTTCGCGTTTTACTGGTAGTTCAACGGGTTTCAGGCTTACCTCATTTTTTTTATCTTCGGTAAGAAAGCGTACCCATGGCTCACCATTTTGCGTGAAACGTTGAATATCGATGGCATGAAGCGATGAAGTTTTAGCGCCCGTGTCTAACTTTGCTCTTAATTTTATTTGCCAAGGTTCTAATACGACATTTTCCAACCAACCAGCAACAATCTGCTTGTTACGCGTTATTTCTTTGTCATGTTTAGCAACGACAAGTCCAAAAGGCATCATCAGAAAAGAGAAGATTAAAAGCGCTACAACGGGTTTGGTTTGCATCATTATCCTCCAACGATTTTTTCACAAAATTTTACGACTCAGCGACAATAGCTACGCGAACGGCATCGAGCATTAACTGAGCTGAACCTAACGCTTCACCCAGTGTCGACTCTACCGAACTCAAATAAGCTAACTCTTCTGGACGAATGGATTTATTCACAGTAGCTAAACGTTTTAACCTATCTTGTTCAGGCTTTACTGATTTTTTCATGTCCGCATCTGCTGCGGCAATAAGTTCTAGCTCTTGTGTTTCTGCTAATAGCTTAGCTTGTGCTACTAACTGCGTAATCATGGGGCGTGCACGTTTCACCAGTTCTTGTTTGGTAATTCTAGGAATTCGGCCAACCAAACTATTGAATGTTTCTTCAGGTAATGCAAAGTTGAAATCACGCCCTTTATCATCAACAACAACACGTAGATAGGAGTGTGGTAAAAAACGTCCCACTTGCAATGATTTCGGTGCGGGTACACTCATTTTAAAAATCGCTTCTAGTAATAAAGTCCCAGCAGGTAAACCATCATAATCTAATGTACAAAATGCGGTATTACCAAAATCACTCCGCGTGATCATGTCTAAGCAGCCTAAGACCATCGGGTGTTCCCAACTTAAGAAGGCCATATCTTCACGGTGTAAGGCACGGTGACGTTTATAGGTCGCCGTCATACCATCTTCTGGTAAAGCAGGAAAATGACTTTCCAACATCTCAGCACCGTGATTTAAAATGATGCT
>JABGUA010000093.1 GCA_018646825.1 Piscirickettsiaceae bacterium | reverse complement strand
TGTTTTAGCTACTGGCTTAGTCGTCTTCAGTGGGATAAAAGTAACGCAGTTAGGGACGGAGTTCTTACCCCAACTTGATGAACATGATATGGCGCTACATGCCTTGCGAATACCAGGAACGGGATTAGAACAAGCTATTATGATGCAAAAGCAATTAGAATCAGTGCTGACTGAAATAGATGAAGTTAGTCATGTTTTTAGTAAGATTGGAACAGCGGATATAGCCACAGATCCAATGCCGCCCAATGTTGCTGACATCTACTTAATGCTAAAGCCGCGTTCAGAATGGCAAAATCCAGATAAACCAAAAGCACAATTTATTAACGAAGTGAGACTACAGCTTCAATCTGTCCCAGGGAATAACTATGAAATTACTCAACCGATCGAAATGCGTTTTAATGAGCTAATAGCGGGCGTTAGGTCGGATGTTGCAATTAGGATTTATGGTGATGATTTAGCTACATTGGCACAAGCTGGCCAGCGTGCTGAAGCCTTATTGTCTAGTGTGGAAGGCAGTCAAGATGTACGATTAGAACAAACCGATGGGTTACCGATGCTATCTATCGAACCAGAACGAGATCATTTGGCATTACTAGGACTAAGCGTATCTGATGTTCAAAAAGCCATACAAATTGCAAGTAATGGCATACAAGCAGGGGTGATTTATGAAGGAGACCGTCGGTTTAAATTAATAGTAAGGATGAATGAAACAACGCGTAATAGTCCTGAACAACTAGCAAAACTGCCTATTCTGTTACCGACAGAAGCAAACCCCGATTTAAGTTATGTGCCATTAGGAGAGGTAGCGACAATTAAAGTGATTGAAGGGCCCAATAAAATTAACCGAGAAAGCGGGAAGCGAAATGTGGTGGTCAGTGCCAATGTTGAAGACAAAGATCTGGGTTCATTCATCGCTGAAACACAAACGCTCATGTCATCAGAATTGAATTTACCAGCGGGTTACTGGCTCGAGTATGCAGGAACTTTTGAACAACTCGCTTCAGCAACGGCAAGACTGAAATTGATTGTTCCTTTAACGTTATTGCTTATTTTGGTATTACTCTACACGACCTTTAATTCGGTACGGGACAGCCTGCTAGTGTTTAGTGGTGTGCCCTTAGCGTTAACCGGCGGGGTGTTGGCATTGGTCATCCGGGATATGCCTTTATCAATCTCAGCCGCGATTGGATTTATCGCTTTATCGGGTATTGCTGTACTGAACGGCGTTGTTATGTTGTCGTTTATCCGGACATTAAGAGAGGAGGGAACAGCATTAATTATTGCCATTAAGCAAGGTGCAATTCAACGCCTTAGACCTGTTTTAATGACAGCACTCGTCGCGAGCTTGGGCTTTATTCCAATGGCATTAAATACCGGTATGGGATCTGAAGTTCAGCGTCCATTAGCAACAGTCGTAATCGGTGGCGTTATCTCGTCTACATTGCTTACGCTATTGGTGTTACCTGTTTTATATAAACTGGCTTACCAATGGTCAAAACAAAAGTAAAAGTTCAAGTTACAAACGGTTGGACAAATCAGGTAGGAAAGTTTGGTTAGAGGCAACTTATAAAGACGGGTAACGTCATAAAAGTGATTAAATTCGCCAGTGATATTACAGCGAGTGTAGAAAAAGAAATAGCGGTCAAGGACGCGACAGAACTTGCCTATACAACATCGCAAGAAACAACCAAAACGACGGACAAGGCGACGTCAGTACTACAGAATACCGTCAATATCTCTGATAAGATTAGCCAAGAAATTAATGATGTCTCAGCGTTAATTGAAAAACTAAATCACCAGTCCGACGAGATTTCAAAAATTGTCACAACCATCAGCAGTATTGCTGACCAAACAAATTTATTAGCATTAAATGCAGCCATTGAAGCGGCACGGGCAGGTGAACAAGGCCGTGGTTTTGCCGTGGTAGCAGATGAAGTGCGTTCACTGGCATCTAGAACCAGTGAATCAACGGTTGAAATTGATGACATGGTCAAACAAAACACGGCTTTATCTCGTGAAGCCAAATCTGGCATGGAAGACGTTGCAGTACAATCACTTAAAAGTAAAGAATTGGTTAATGAAGCATTTGATGTTATTTCAGACATCAAGAAAAGAGCTGACAATATAAGCCAAACAGTCTCTCAGTTATTGTAATCACTTGTAGTGCCCGGTCCTAATCCCACAAAATATAAAACTTAAAATGTGTCACATGATAGACACAAACCATCACTAAAAATTAAATTAAATTTTTATATTAATTTTAGTAAGATAGGATTATGTTCGCAATCCGTCTGCATTTAGACTTGGAGATAACTTATGAAAATAGCAATTCTTTCACGCAACAAAAACTTGTATTCGACTCGACGATTAAAAGAGGCCGGTGAGGCACGAGGGCATCAAGTTGATATTATAGATACGCTGCACTGTTATATGGATGTGACACGAAGCCGACCTGCTGTCAGGTATAACGGTGCACAGTTACCAAAATATGATGCCGTTATTCCACGCATTGGCGCGTCAGTGACATTTTATGGCGCAGCCGTTGTACGTCAGTTTGAGATGATGGGTACTTTTTCCATTAATGAGTCAGTTGCGATCAGTCGATCTAGAGATAAATTACGCTCATTGCAGATAATGTCCCGTACAGATATTGGCCTACCGCGAACAGGATTTGCCAATAAACCTGATGATATTAAAGATTTACTTAAAAATGTGGGTGGTGCCCCCGTCGTCATTAAGCTACTTGAAGGCACACAAGGCATCGGTGTTGTACTCGCTGATACCGACAAGTCGGCCGAAGCGATCATCGAAGCTTTCATGGGATTAAAAGCCAATATTTTAGTGCAAGAATTCATTGAGGAAGCAGGCGGAGCAGACATACGCTGTCTCGTTATTGGCGGAAAAGTTGTCGCAGCGATGAAACGCCAAGGAGCTGAAGGTGAGTTTAGATCTAATTTACACCGTGGTGGGGCAGCAACCTTAGTACGTTTAACGAGATCCGAAAGAGCGACGGCAGTAAAGGCCGCTAAAGCAATGGGCTTAAACATGTGCGGGGTTGATATATTGCAGTCAAAAAATGGTCCGGTCGTGATGGAAGTCAACTCTTCACCGGGTTTAGAAGGTATTGAAGTATCGACAGGTAAAGACGTAGCCGCCATGGTTTTCGAATTCCTAGAAGTGAATGCAAAACCGAATAAAACAAAAACAAAAGGCACAGGCTAATTAAATAAGATGGATATCAAAGATTTACCTATTGGCAAACACCTAATCAAGCCAGGTGAAACACGGCAGCTAGAAATTCCTGTGGCTAAGCTCTATACAGATACAGATGTATTTATCCCTGTGCATGTCATAAGAAGTAAAAAGCCAGGCCCAGTTGTATTTGTATCTGCAGCAGTACATGGTGATGAATTGAATGGGGTTGAAATTGTCAGACGCTTAATTCAGTCAAAAACGTTAAAGGTGTCAGCGGGTTCATTGATCCTGATACCGATGGTCAATGTCTATGGCGTACTGAATCAAAGTCGCTATATGCCAGATCGCCGTGATCTTAATAGGAGTTTTCCCGGATCTAAAAAAGGATCATTAGCAGGCCGTGTTGCCCATATTTTTTTAGAAGAAATTATTAAGCATTGTGACTACGGTATTGACTTACATACAGGTGCGATTCATCGTTCAAATTTACCTCAAATTCGTGCTGATTTGAGTGATCCTGAATCAGAGCAACTGGCTATGGAGTTTGGTGCATCTGTCGTTTTAAATGCCAATTTAAGAGATGGTTCACTGCGACACACTAGTGTTGAGTCAGGTACGAGAATATTACTGTATGAAGCAGGACAGGCATTACGATTTGATGAATTATCAATCCGAGTCGGCGTTAGGGGCGTACTCAATGTGATTGAAAAATTGGGACTGATAAAACGCAGAAGGAAACACAAGGTTTTTGAACCCTATATAGCCAATGACAGTGCCTGGGTCAGAGCCAACTCAAGCGGTATTGTGCGAGATCTAAAGAAATTAGGAGATCGTGTTAAAAAAGGGGACGCACTCGCGGAAATTGGCGGCCCTTTTGGCGATGTGATTGATACCACGATAGCAACGAAAGCGGGCATTATTATTGGGAAGCAAAATATTCCTTTAGCACAAGAAGGAGACGCGCTATATCACATTGCCTTCTTTGAGGAAGCAGACGCGGTCGTCGCAGAAAATATAGAAGCCATGCATGAAACATTAAATGTTGAATCATCATTTAATGAAGAGAAAGAAGGCTAACATTAGTTTCGTGATGTGATTTCAAGTTATGTATGCATCATGTAGGTATGAATAAAGGTTGCAGTGAATGGAAAACAAAATAACGATTGGCACTCTAGAAAATTTTGATTTACCTGAATTAGGTATTCTAGGAATTCAAGCCCGTATTGATACCGGAGCAAAAACATCCTCATTACATGTAGACAATCTGTCTAGATTCACTAATGGTGGCAAACCCTGGGTTAAGTACGATATCCATCCTAATATTCATAGCGTTGACGAAATTATCCATTGTCAGTCTCCAATTAAGGATATTCGAAAAGTAAAGTCATCAAACGGAGACTCTGAAGAACGTTACCTTATAAGAACGCTAGTAAAAGTTGGGGATGCTGAATGGCCAATCGAGATTACATTAACTAATCGCCAAGATATGAGCAACTTGATGTTATTTGGACGTGAGGGTATGGGAGATAGAGTACTTATCGATCCATCATCTACCTTCCTACTCGAAAGTTAAAAGAAAAGACAGGAAAGAGCACTATATAGAAAGGCTATAATCATAGTTCACTTTTGATATTGGTGATTTCAATATTTGAAAAGTACAAAACTTATTAGTCAGATTTTCGATCTCATGCATGATAGAAGTGTCATCGTTAATGATAATGATGTTCTACAGACAGCTTGCACCTGACAGACCTTGCATTTCTTTGAGCAGAGGCTAGGCTGGTTACTTATTAGTATTGATCAAAACTATCCTCGTTCTCATTCTGTTCTGAAAAATAATCAATGGGGTCAAACGTACCTGCTTTTTTGGGTTCTACAGCGAGTTTTCCATTACCTTTCAAAAGCTGAATTTTTGCGGCTTTCCACCCAGCATAAAATTGCTTTTTAGCTTGTTTTTTTTGTTCAGAATCTAACTCAAAAAGCTTGTCAGAGACAATTTTTTCATCATACTGAACAATTGCCTGGCGTTCGGTATTGTATAAATAGATTCGACCTTGAGCCGGAGGTGAAAGTTTACTGTCACGAATAACGATGGTATTGCCTCGTGTTGATCTGAGCTCACCATACCAATCACTTGAAATTATCTTCTTAACCATAGCGTAAAACCCCATAAACATAATGGTCACCTATCCTAGTCATGACCTACGCATTTTTCCAGCATATTGCATTTATTTAATTATTTTTACAATATTTTTTTCACAGTTCACCTCACATACCGAAGAGATAAGTGAAATAGGTAACGGTATCTTTGCGTTGTGTGCCAAATAAAATGAGAATAGGGTTAATGTGAAACAAGCATTTACATGATTCCAGGCCAAAACATTTGAGAACCATGGTCACATTAGTTGAGAAAACATGTCATTTTGGCCTATTAAGGTGAGAATTTGTGTTACAAAGTGACTACTTTCGACCCAAAGCGGACAAATAGTTAGTTTATTTGTCTACATCAGCTTTATGAGTGGCATTCAACTGTTCTGACCGTAAATCCTGAACCTCAGGTCTACGCCGAGCTTTTGTTTTCTTAGGTATTATGCCTCGTAATGATTTTAGTTTACTAAAACAAAGTAATCTGTCTTCAGTTTGTAGCTCACGACGAGTACCAACCTTCTTGAATGTGTGGAGTCAATACTATATCGACACTGTAGCTTTTAACCGCTGAATTACATCAAATATAGACATCTTAGAAGACATTCTATGGCTTCCACGTAGACAAAAAAGGCGAAGGAGTAATTCTATTATTGATGACTACAAATAAAACGATTGCTTTTTATGTGGAAAGTGGTGAAAATTCGCGAATTAGACCGTGCTAACAAGAGTCGTAACGAATGCATAATAGCCCTAAAATTAATACTTACATGACACAGAATCAGTCGAAACCTTGGAATTCAGAGGAGAGTTCTGAGCTTTATGGCGTTAGCGATTGGAGTAGTGATTATTTCGGTATTTCAACCGAGGGTAATGCAGTTGCTAAAGTTCAGTTTGGTGACTCTCTGGTAGAGGTGCCATTAATCGATATCGTCGAAGGAATGAAGGAACGTGGCTTAAATATGCCAGCGATTCTTCGTATTGATAATTTACTCGATCAGCGTATTAAGCAACTTAACGATTCCTTTGCTAATGCCATCAAACAAGCAAATTACCAAAATGTCTATCGTGGTGTATTTCCAATTAAGGTTAACCAGCAATGCCATGTAATAGAAGAAATTGCTGACTTTGGCCGTCATTATCATTATGGCTTAGAAGCGGGCAGTAAAGCAGAGCTGACGATTGCCTTATCGCAATTAAAAGATCACGATAGTTTGATTATCTGTAATGGCTATAAAGATACTGAGTTTATCGATTTGGGTTTATACGCTATTCAGATGGGTATTAACTGCTTCTTCGTAATAGAAACACAATCTGAATTAGAAATAATTATAGAACGCAGCCGTCTATTAGGTATTGAACCACTACTTGGTGTTCGCATACGTTTAGCTTCAATGGTTGAAGGTCATTGGAATGAAGATAGCGGTGACCGCTCTATTTTTGGATTATCGACGAATGCTTTATTAGAAGTGGTCGAGCAGCTGAAAGAAGCAGATATGTTGCACTGCTTGCAGTTATTACATAGTCATCTTGGCTCACAGATCCCTAATATTCATAATATTCGTAGTGGCGTGCTAGAAGCTTGCCGTTTTTATGCGGGCTTGGTCGAGGAAGGTGTGCCTATGGGCTATATCGACCTAGGCGGTGGTTTAGCGGTTGATTATCAAGGTTCTAGAACCAATGATACACACAGTATGAATTATAATTTGGATGAATATTGTTCGAACATTGTTGAAACCATTCAAGAAAGCTTAGATTCCCTCGATATTACTCATCCTATCATCGTCACGGAATCAGGTCGTGCCTTAGTCGCTTATTCATCAATGTTATTGTTTAATATTCTTGATGTACGTGACCATACACCTGGTGCATTACCGGAATTACCACCAGAAAATTGCCACGACTTAATTTCAAATTTATTTGATGTGTTAAGTTCTGTAACATCGAAGAATTTACAAGAGTGCTATAACGATTCTTTATATTATCGTGATGAGATCCGTGAATTATTTCACCGTGGTCAGTCGAGCTTACGTGAACGAGCATTAGCTGAAAATTTAACGCTAGCTATCTTTGGTAAAATTGCTGAGTTATTGCCTCAAGCGAAACGTGTTTCTCCAGAGTTAGAATCGCTGCCAGAATTATTGTCTGATATTTATTATGGCAACTTTAGTTTGTTTCAATCTTTGCCTGATATTTGGGCCATTGATCAAGTTTTCCCAATTATGCCGATCCATCGTTTGGATGAGCAGCCAAGCCGTAATGCTGTGTTAGCAGATATGACCTGTGACTGTGACGGTAAGATTGATTCATTTTCACTTGTCGATGGTGTTAGAAAAACCTTGCCGTTACACCCACTACTAGAAAATGCAGAATATTATTTGGGTGTGTTTCTAGTCGGCGCCTACCAAGAAACCTTGGGTGATTTACATAATCTATTTGGTGATACCAATGTCGTTAGTGTGCATATTAATGAAAATGGTAGTTTTGATTTTGTACGCGAATTCGAGGGCGATAGCATTGCCGATGTATTGAGTTATGTCGAATACGATCCCAAAGTTATGCAGGAACAATTCCGTTGTATTGCTGAACAAGCCGTACGTGATGGGAAAATATCAGTTGCCATGCGTCAGAAAGTGCTAAAAGCATTTCGAAAAAGTTTGCAGGGTTATACATTTTTTGAACGATAAGAATAGTGAAGTAGAAGGTATTAATTATGTCTAAAGTAGTGATTATTGGTGCTGGCGGTGTTGGTGGTGTAGTGACGCATAAATGTGCTCATCTACCTGAAGTGTTCAATGAAATTGTATTGGCAAGTCGAACCGTATCTAAATGTGATGCCATCGCAGCACAGCTTGCTAGGCCGATTAAAACAGCTCGGATTGATGCTGACAATGTGCCTGAACTAACAGCATTTTTGAAAGAAGAAAAACCAGACTTAGTCATTAACGTTGCCTTGCCGTATCAAGACTTAACTATTATGGATGCCTGCCTAGA
>JABGUA010000235.1 GCA_018646825.1 Piscirickettsiaceae bacterium | reverse complement strand
TGTATATTCACCTGTTTTATCAAACTTTTCACCTTGTGTAACTGGGTTGAATACGCGGAAATAAGGCGCCGCATCTGCACCACAACCCGCAATCCATTGCCAGCTGGCACTGTTACTGGCTAGGTCAGCGTCGACAAGACAATCCCAAAACCAAGCTTCACCTTGCTGCCAATGCAATAAGAGGTTTTTGACTAAAAATGAGCCAACGATCATTCTAACGCGATTATGCATAAAACCGGTTTGCCACAACTCCCGCATGCCTGCATCCACAATCGGATATCCTGTTTTCCCCTGTTGCCACGCGAGCAGTTTTTCGCCACCCCATTGCCAGGGAAAGTGATCAAATTTACTTTGTAAGTTGCCTCTTGGTAACTGTGGAAAATGATAGAGCAGGCTATAGGAAAACTCCCTCCAACCCAACTCGCTTTGGAAAGTATCCAGTTGTACGTTCTGTTCTCGATTTAAACTTTGGTGCCAAATTTGGTTGGGGGATATTTGGCCAAAGTGTAGATAAGGGGATAAGCGTGAAGTATTGGCTTTGGCTGGAAAGTTTCGGCCTTCTTTATAGTCCGTAACCCCTTGCTCGAGAAAAGTGACTAAGGCATCTTCAGCCCCCTTCTCTGTACTCTCCCACAATTGCTCTATTCCTTTGTGCCATTGTATTTTTGGTAACAGAGCCAATTGTTCAAGCGTGCATGATAAAGTCTTATTGTCTGAAAAAGTAATGCGTTCTGGTTCAGCCAAAGGCGTTCTTGGTGGTGCCGAACTCAAGCATTTTCGACGATAAAATGGTGTGAACACTTTATAAGGTGTGTCATCTTTTTTTAATACTTGCCAAGGCTCCCAGAGCAAGCTGGCATTGAAACTTTTTACGACAACACCACTTTCCTTCAATGTTTTTTTGATTTCTTTATCTCGGTATATACGCCAAGGTTCATAACAACGATTCCAATAAACCGCATCGATATTGTTGTCTTGACATAATTGATTGATAACCGCTTTAGCATCACCTTTGTATAAACTCAAATTACCATTTAAAGCATGATCCAAACTAACTAACGCATGATGTAGCCAAACTCGGCTTGCCGCACCCATTTTAACTTCTTTGGCATTGATATCATCTAAGATATAAATAGGTAAGATATCGCCAGCAAGAACAGCTTCCACTAAGGCTGGATTATCTCTGACACGTAAATCTTGGCGAAACCAGATAATATTCATTAGGCTATCTTACTTGGTCTGACGTTAAAATTCTGTCTTAGTATGACCTAGGTTTTAGGTGTATGTTCATCATGTATTCAGTCAAGGTTTTATATAATTCATCTTTTTTCAAACAAAGGATTACAAATGACGCTATCAAAAAAACTAGCTGCTGAGTTTATCGGCACGTTTTGGCTTGTACTAGGCGGCTGTGGCAGCGCTGTACTTGCTGCTGCATTCCCAGAAGTCGGTATTGGTCTAGTTGGCGTCTCTTTGGCGTTTGGTTTAGCGGTTTTAACAATGGCCTACGCAATTGGCCATATTTCAGGCTGCCATCTCAATCCAGCGGTCTCATTTGGTCTATGGTCAAGTGGACGCTTTTCTTCAACTGAACTCATCCCTTATATTGTTTTTCAAGTATTAGGCGGCATTGCCGGGGCTGGCATCTTATATTTGATTGCAAGCGGTCAAGCTGGCTTTGATGTCACTGCTGGTTTTGCTTCTAATGGCTTTGGAGAGCATTCACCGGGTGGTTATAGCTTTAATGCCGTTTTAATTGCAGAAGTTGTCATGACTTTTATGTTTTTAATGATCATTTTAGGCGCGACAGATCATCGTGCTCCAGCTGGGTTTGCTCCGATTGCAATTGGCCTAGGGTTGACGTTAATCCACTTAATTACCATCCCTGTGAGTAATACCTCAGTTAACCCTGCACGTAGTAAAGGTGTGGCATTATTTCAGGGTGATTGGGCTATGTCACAATTGTGGTTATTCTGGTTGGCACCCATTGTCGGTGCTATTCTCGCTGGTATTTTCTATCGTTGGTTTGCAGAAGATTAAGCATTCTCTATCAATCCCCTTTAAAGTTATAAACACGTTTATTCACAACCTGTTTTAACCAAATAAAGTCACCACTGTTTATTCAGTGGTGGATTTTATTTCTTCCACCGCCTGAGGGTTTTGAATTTGTTGTGCGGCTCTTGGATCCTGGTATGGGGCATGAAATTTAATCCAGCCTTTATAGTTAGCCAATACAAGAAAACCAATCAATACAGCTGAAAAGGTAACCCGCAATGTTAAAAAGTTGGCGACGCCATCTTTTTGTTCCTTGCCTTTCGAACTGACCATAAAGTACATGGCCCTGAATAAGCAAAACAAGACGATAAGTAATAATCCGATAACGATGAGTTTTGGGAAATCCAATGGTTGTCCTTTTATTTTTTAATCTCTAATTGAATGCCATTATTATCATAATGGCTTGAGAATGAAACATTTTTAAAACGTATAACCTTAAATAATACTTTATATCAATAAGTTAAAGTTTAAACTTAATTTAAAAAATAGATTGTGAAAGCTATCCTTTAGGCATAAAAAAGCCCCGATAGTTCGGGGCTTTTTATTCGCTTTTATTGCTGCTTAGCCTTCGCTTTCTTCATTAACTGCTTTCATACTTAGACGAATCCGGCCTTGACGGTCTACTTCTAATACTTTCACTTTAATGCTATCGCCTTCAGACAATTTATCGCTGATGTTCTCAACACGTTCATCTGATATTTGTGAAATATGAACCAAGCCATCTTTGCCTGGCAAAATGGTAACAAAGGCACCAAAGTCCATCAGTTTTGCAACGGTACCTTGGTAAATCATACCTACTTCCACTTCTGCAGTAATTTGTTCAATGCGATGTAATGCATCTTGTCCTGCATTATAGTCAGAAGAGAAAATCATCACTGTGCCATCATCTTGGATATCTATCGTTGCACCTGTTTCTTCAGTTAAGGCACGAATTGTTGCGCCACCTTTACCGATTACATCACGAATTTTATCTGAGTTGATCTTAATAGTGATGATACGTGGTGCAAACTCAGACATTTCTTGACGATGCGATGCAAGGTTTGCATTCATTGTTTCAAGAATTGTTAAACGACCGTCACGCGCTTGCGCTAGTGCCGTACGCATAATTTCTTCGTTAATACCTTCAATCTTGATATCCATTTGTAGTGCTGTGATACCTTTATCAGTACCTGCTACTTTAAAGTCCATATCACCAAGATGATCTTCATCACCTAAAATATCAGTCAAGACCGCATAACCATTGTCTTCTTTGATTAAACCCATCGCAATACCAGCAACAGGTGCTTTAATCGGTACACCCGCATCCATTAATGCCAAACTAGTACCACAGACTGAAGCCATTGAGCTCGAACCGTTTGATTCTGTTATTTCAGAGACAACGCGAACAACATATGGGAACTCTTCAGCAGATGGCATAACGGCTTGGATACCGCGTTTTGCCAATTTACCATGACCAATTTCACGACGTTTTGGTGAACCAACAAAGCCAGTTTCGCCAACACAGAACGGAGGGAAGTTGTAATGCAACATGAAACGATCGCGGTATTCACCTTCGACAGCATCAATCGTTTGAGAATCACGTTCTGCACCTAATGTCGCGACAACAACCGCTTGTGTTTCACCACGTGTGAACAAGGCAGAGCCATGAACGCGTGGTAAAACCGTTGTTTCGACAGTAACTTGACGTACCGTCGCCGTATCACGACCATCAATACGAGGTTCGCCCGCAATAATGCGACCACGAACAAGTTCTTTTTCTAATTTAGAGAAAGCACCTTTAACATCATCAGAAGATAATTCTGATTCTTCGCTCGCCAATGCTTCAACTGCTGTTTCGCGAATTGATGCAAGCTCATCTTGACGTACCATTTTATCGCTGATTGCGTAGGCTTTCTCAATACCTGCATAGGCATTCGCTTTAACTGCGTCGTAAATAGCAGGATCTTTTTCTGGTACAGTCCAATCCCATGCTTCTTTACCGGCTTCTGCTTTTAATTCGTCGACCAATTTAATGGCTGTTTGCAATTGTTCATGGCCAAACATAACAGAACCCAACATAACTTCTTCTGGAAGTTCAGCCGCTTCTGACTCAACCATCAATACTGCTGAACTCGTACCCGCAACAATTAAGTCTAATTGACTTTCTTTAAGTTGGGCTTTGCTTGGGTTTAAAACATAGTTACCTTCAATATAACCAACACGTGCACCGGCAATTGGACCATTAAAAGGAATGCCAGATATTGCTAATGCTGCTGAAGCACCAATCATAGCTGGAATATCTGGGTCAATTGCTGGATCTAAAGCAACGACTGTTGCAATAACTTGGACTTCATTTAGAAATCCTTTTGGAAACAATGGACGTAATGGACGATCGATTAAGCGTGATGTCAGTGTTTCTTTCTCGCTTGGGCGACCTTCACGTTTAAAGAAACCGCCTGGGATTTTACCAGCAGCATAAGTTCTTTCTTGATAATTAACGGTTAAAGGAAAAAAGTCTTGGCCGGGTTTTACTGATTTTTTACCGACGACTGTCACCATGACAGAAGTTTCGCCTAGGCTCGCAATCACAGCACCGCCTGCTTGGCGTGCAATTTTCCCGGTTTCTAGACTGAGACTATGTTCACCGTATTGAACTGTCTTTTTTACTGAATTCACTGTTTCTTTCCTTCTATTCTGACTGACTATACGAGCGGCCTATTCCGTCGCATTCATTTTTCTAACAAAAATGCCCCTGAAGCAATTTGCTTCAGGGGCATTTTTTAAAACCTTAAACCTAACTCATCTGATCGAGAGCCACTGGTTTGTTGATTCGCTAATTTCACTATGCGCAAAACTTAGCGACGTAAACCTAGGCTTGCAATCAAATCACGGTAACGTGCGATATCTTTCTTTTTCAAGTAGTCCAACATTTTACGACGGCCACTGACCATTTTTAAAAGGCCTTGGCGAGAATGATGGTCGTGTGCATTTTCTTTGAAATGTTCTGCTAAGTCTGTGATACGTGCTGTTAACAAAGCAACTTGTACTTCTGCTGAACCCGTATCTGTTTCAGAACGTTTGTATTTTTCAATAACTTCTTTTGTTTTTTCTAGTGATAATGACATTAACAACTCCAACTTTTTTGTAGGTTTATCCTACGAGCTAAATTCTGGATTATCTCAGCCGTTGCCGACCAATATATCCAACTAATTAAAGGCGGCAATTCTACCGAGTTTCTATTTGATAAACAAGGGTTTTACTATGCTTCCTCAACGACAAAAACCCGCTTCGGCGACACAATGCCACTTTCCGTCATTTCTCCTAAGCCTAAAAATGATTTTTTCTGATCAAATAACCGAATTTGTGCGCTTTTAAACTTATCTGCGACTTGAGCAGTTTGTCCTAGTCTTAGTGCGATTACTTGCTGTGGGTCTATCACAACACTTGGCCAATTG
>JABGUA010000104.1 GCA_018646825.1 Piscirickettsiaceae bacterium | reverse complement strand
GGTTCAATGGGCGATGATACGCCGTTCCCTGTTTTGTCACGGCGTGAGCGTTCTTTGTTTGATTATTTCCGCCAACAGTTTGCCCAAGTGACCAATCCACCGATTGATTCCTTACGCGAAAGTATCGTGATGTCATTGGAAACGTGTTTCGGTAAAGAGCATAACTTGTTTGAGGAAGGTGCTGAGCATGCCAAGCGCGTGGTGATTGATTCGCCTGTCCTATCGACCAGTCGCTTTAATCAATTTTTAGCGCTAGCAGAGAGCAATGAAGACTATAAAACGACGACATTGTCTTTGCATTACGACCCCGCTATTGGGCTGGAAGCGGCTATTGATGCTATTACAGATCAGGCCGAAAAAGCGGTTCGAACAGGCACTGTCATTTTGGTCTTAACCGACAAAGATGCAAAACAAGGTACTTTGCCGGTGCATGCTTTATTAGCGACGGGTGCAGTTCATCATCGTTTAATCAAGGCCGGTTTACGTTGTGATTCGAATATTATGGTCGAAACTGCAACAGCACGTGACCCACACCACTTTGCGGTATTGATAGGATATGGCGCAACGGCTGTTTATCCTTACTTGGCGTATGCCTGTTTGAATGATTTGATTGCGACTGGTGAGTTGCAAAAAGATTATCCGGCAGCCTGTGAGCAATTTCGTAAAGGTATTAACAAGGGCTTATATAAGATCACGTCGAAAATGGGTATTTCAACCATTGCGAGTTATCGTGGTGCTCAGCTTTATGAGATTGTCGGATTGAATGAAGTTGTTGTTGATAAATGTTTTGTCGCGACGACGAGCCGTATCAGTGGTACGGGTTATGAAGAGTTACAAGCGGATCAACAAACGTTGGCCGATAAAGCTTGGAATAATCGCAAAAAACGTGAGCAAGGTGGATTATTAAAATACGTTCACGGTGGTGAATACCATGCATACAATCCAGATATCATTGGCCAGCTTCATAAAGCGGTACAAGGCGGTAGTTATGATGATTATAAAGCCTACGCTACCTTAGTGAACGAACGTCCAGTTGCGGTGTTATGTGATTTACTTGAACTTAAATTGGTCGAGCAACCATTAGCGTTAGATCAGGTTGAAGACATTAGTCATATCTTAAAACGTTTTGACAGTGCCGGCATGTCCTTGGGCGCATTGTCGCCTGAAGCCCATGAAGCCTTGGCCGTCGGAATGAACCGATTAGGTGGCCGTTCTAATTCTGGTGAAGGTGGTGAAGACCCTGTTCGCTTTGGTACGGAGAAAGTGTCTAAGATTAAGCAAGTTGCTTCTGGCCGCTTTGGTGTTACACCACATTACTTAGTGAATGCTGAAGTATTACAAATCAAAATAGCACAAGGTGCTAAGCCGGGCGAAGGTGGGCAATTACCCGGCGGTAAAGTCAATAAAATGATTGCGAGTCTACGCCATGCGACGCCAGGCGTGACCTTGATTTCACCACCACCGCATCATGATATTTATTCGATTGAAGATTTAGCGCAGCTGATTTTTGATTTGAAACAAGTTAATCCAGATGCATTAGTCTCTGTGAAATTAGTATCAGAAGCCGGTGTAGGCACGATAGCAGCCGGTGTTGCTAAGGCTTATGCTGACTTGATTACGATTTCAGGTTATGACGGCGGAACAGGCGCGAGCCCATTAACATCAGTGAAATATGCTGGTGGACCGTGGGAGTTGGGCCTATCAGAAGCGCATCAAACATTACGTATGAATGATTTACGTGACAAAGTTCGCCTACAAACAGATGGCGGTCTAAAAACAGGTTTAGATGTGGTGAAAGCTGCAATTTTAGGTGCGGAAAGTTTTGGTTTTGGAACCGGGCCGATGGTTGCGTTGGGCTGTAAATTTTTGCGTATTTGTCACTTGAATAACTGTGCAACCGGTGTTGCAACACAAAATGAAAAATTGCGCTCGCAGCACTTTATTGGTTTACCACAAATGGTGATGAACTATTTCCAATTTGTTGCACGTGAAACACAAGAGTGGTTGGCGGCATTGGGCGTTGAAAGTCTTGAGGCTTTAATTGGTCGTACAGATTTATTAACGATCTTACCGGGTACAACGGATAAGCAACGGAAGCTGGACTTGACACCTTTATTGTCAACAGCTGGTATCGATGCAGATAAGCCACAATTTTGTCTTGAGCCAAAGAATGAGCCTTATGATAAAGGTGAGTTGGCCGAACAGATGATAGTGGATATGAAAGAGGCAATCGTTAGTAAATCGGGTGGTTTCTTTAGCTATGATATTCGTAATATCAACCGTTCGATTGGTGCGCGGATTTCAGGTGAAATAGCACGTCATCATGGTAATTACGGCATGAATGAGATGCCGATTCGTGTCCAATTGACAGGATCTGCTGGCCAAAGCTTTGGTGTTTGGAATGCCGGTGGTCTTGAAATGCGACTTGAAGGTGATGCCAATGATTATGTTGGTAAAGGTATGGCTGATGGTAAGTTAACCATTTATCCTTCGCCAGAAAGTGATTTTGCAACACAAGAAGCCAGTATTATCGGCAACACCTGCTTATACGGTGCAACCGGCGGGATGTTATATGCAGCAGGTATGGCGGGCGAACGCTTTGCCGTTCGTAACTCAGGTGCGATTGCTGTTGTTGAGGGTGTTGGCGATCACGGTTGTGAATATATGACGGGTGGTGTGGTCACTGTCTTGGGTGAAACAGGGTTAAACTTTGGTGCGGGTATGACCGGCGGTTTTGCTTATGTTTTAGATATGGATGAGTCATTTTCAGAACGTTATAACACGGAGTTAGTAGAGTTAGTTCGTATTGATGGCGATGAAAGATCAGAGCATGCACTGTATTTGAAAGCGATGATCGAAGATCATGTTCGTGAAACAAATAGTGTGTGGGGTAATCAAATTTTGGATATGTTCGAGCAACGCTTGAAGCAATTCTGGTTAGTGAAGCCGAAAGCAGCTGCTGTTGATGGTTTAATCGAGTTAGTGAGTAAACGTAAAGCGAAAGCGGCTTAGGTTTAATCCAGAGAAAAGAATAAAAATTATGGCTAAAAACACTTTTCAATTTTTAGAGGTCGGTCGAGTCGATCCTAAGAAATTAGATGCTGCAGAACGCGTCAAACGTTCGGGTGAAATTTATGGCAATTTTGATAAAGAGGGTGCTGCGGATCAGTCTGAACGTTGTCTGGAATGCGGTAACCCGTATTGTGAGTGGAAATGTCCGGTTCACAACTATATTCCTAACTGGTTGAAATTGGTTAGTGAAGGTAATTTAGAGCAAGCGGCCGAGCTTGCTCATCAAACGAACACTTTGCCTGAAATTTGTGGTCGGGTTTGCCCTCAAGATCGTTTATGTGAAGGTGCTTGTACGCTTAATGATGGTTTTGGTGCTGTCACCATTGGCTCTGTTGAAAAATATATAACTGATACCGCACTTGATCAAGGCTGGCGCCCAGATATGTCAAAGGTTGTCGCTACCGGTAAGCGCGTAGCTGTCATTGGTGCAGGCCCTGCAGGTTTGGGTTGTGCTGATGTATTGGTTCGTAATGGTGTGCAGGCTGTTGTTTATGATAAAAACCCTGAAGTGGGCGGTTTATTAACGTTTGGTATTCCAGAGTTTAAGCTTGAAAAAAATGTCGTCAAGCGTCGGCGTGATGTCTTAGAAGGTATGGGTGTTGAGTTTGTACTGAATACGGATATCGGTACAGATATAAAATTTGAGCAACTGCTTGAAGAATATGATGCGGTATTTTTAGGTATGGGCACTTATACCTACATGAAAGGTGGCTTTCCTGGCGAAGATAAGGATGGGGTTTATGAAGCCTTACCTTATCTTGTTGCGAATAATAAGCAGCAGCTTGAGTTAGATTCGCCTGATTATGTCGATTTAGCTGGCCAGAAGGTGATCGTACTTGGTGGTGGTGATACGGCGATGGATTGTAATCGTACTGCGATTCGCCAAGGGGCGGATTCTGTGCAATGTGCTTATCGCCGTGATGAAGAAAATATGCCGGGTTCACGTCGTGAAGTGAATAATGCACGTGAAGAAGGTGTTGAATTCCTATGGAACCGTCAACCTATTGAAGTGGTTGGTAACGGCAAAGTTGAAGGTATTAAAGTTGTCACGACTGAATTAGGTGAGCCTGATGAAAGAGGTCGTCGTAGCCCGCAAGCGGTTCCGGGCAGTGAAGAAATTATTGATGCCGACGCCGTAGTCATTGCCTTTGGTTTCCGTCCAAGTCCCGCCCCCTGGTTTAGTGATTATGGTGTTGATATTGATGATGGAGGTCGGGTTGTCGCACCTGAAGAAGCCTCTGAAGGAACCTGTGCTTTCCAAACAACGAACCCTAAAATCTTTGCCGGAGGCGATATGGTTCGTGGTTCTGATTTGGTGGTCACAGCCGTTTGGGAAGGCCGACAAGCAGCTGAAGGTATCTTGGATTACCTCGCTGTATAAAACTAATTATAGTCTTGTAGTAAATACTCACTAACCTTAAGGGGCTGCTGTGTCTGAATTGAAAAACGATCGCTATTTGCGTGCTTTATTACGTCAACCGGTCGATAAAACGCCTGTTTGGGTGATGCGTCAAGCAGGTCGTTATTTGCCAGAGTACCGTGAAGTGCGGGCTAAGGCCGGTGATTTTATGACACTTTGCTGTACACCAGAGATGGCTTGTGAAGTGACTTTGCAACCGCTACGCCGTTTTGATTTAGATGCTGCTATTATCTTTTCTGATATTTTGACGATTCCTGATGCGATGGGTTTAGGCTTACATTTTGTGACGGGAGAGGGACCAAAGTTTAAGAATGTGATTCGGTCTGCTGCGGATATAGCCAAGCTTGGCGTGCCGGATATGGAAGATAACTTGGGTTATGTGATGGATGCTATTCGTTTAACGCGTCGCGAAATTGATGGCAAAGTACCTTTGATTGGTTTTAGTGGTAGCCCGTGGACACTGGCATGTTATATGGTCGAAGGTGGTTCGAGTAAAGACTTTGCTAAGGTTAAAGGGATGTTATTTGATGCGCCGGAACAAATGCATGCTTTATTGGATGTATTGGCGAAATCAGTTATCGCTTATTTGAATGCGCAAATAGCGGCAGGTGCACAATCGATCATGTTGTTTGATACTTGGGGCGGGGCATTAAGCCAAAGTAATTACCAACAGTTTTCGTTAGCCTATATGCAACAAATTGTTGAAGGCCTCACTAGAGAAAATGAAGGTCGTCGTGTGCCTGTGACCTTATTTACTAAAGGTGGTGGCCAATGGTTAGAGATGATGGCCGAAACCGGTGTTGATGGTGTCGGTTTAGATTGGACAACTAATTTGACTGCAGCACGTCAACGTATTGGTGACAAAGTGACATTACAGGGGAATATGGATCCCTGTGTACTTTATGCATCGCCCGATCGTGTTGAGCAGGAAGTTGCTAATGTTTTAGCTGATTTTGGCGAGGGTAAAACAGGCCATATCTTTAATTTAGGTCATGGTATCCACCCTACAATTGCCCCTGAAAATATGGCGCGATTGGTTGATTCTGTTCACCGATTGAGTGAGCCATATCATCAAAGCCAAAGTTAGTGTCGATAGGCCAGAGAGAAGGTATCTGGCTAGGATTTGGCTTGGCCTGGGGGTACGTTATTTTTTTCCCTTAAATCGATCTTCATTAAATTACTTTATCAGCAAGGTTTAGAGGCTGATGCGGTATTGGTACTAAGGATGCTCATCGCCTTGCCTTTGTATCTGATGATGCTGGGCTTTTCTCTTAAAAACCCTGAAGGAAGATGAGCTTTAACAAAGCCGATATTATTTTATACCGTTATTGCTGGTTTTTTGGGTTATTACTTAGCGTCATTGCTAGATTTAATGGGGCTTGAGTTGATTACAGCCCAATTAGAGCGTCTTACTTTGTTTAGTTATCCGTTATTAGTCGCTTTAATCAGTGTGATTTTTTTTAAAGAAAGGTTACAGCTAAGGCTAGTTGTTGCGTTAATAGTCAGTTATCTCGGTTTAGCCTTGGTGATGCTGCAAGAAGAATTACTGCCAGGCAGTCAGGTTGGCTTAGGCGTGGCTCTCGTCCTTGCCTCAGCACTGGCATTTGCTGTTTATCTTTCTATGAGTAAACCTTTAATTGGCCGCTTAGGGAGTGTGTTATTTACCAGCCTGGCAATGAGTATTTCTAGTTTATTTGTATTTAGCCATGGCTTTGCGACCATAGGATGGGCTGATGTCGACGTCACATCGATTGCTTGGTTTTGGTTGGTCTTATTGGCTGTCTTTAGCACGGTTATTCCCAGCTTTATGATCAGTGCTGCGATTGGACAAATTGGCGCGGTTCAAACGAGTGCTGTCGGGATGTTAGGTCCAGTTTTTACCATTGCATTGGCTATTTATTTTTTAGGTGAACCTTTTACATTGATGATTGCTGTTGGGGCGTTATTGGTTTTGACAGGGGTTGGCAGTTTGCAGTTTAAACGGTGATACGACAGCTACCTTTAGTCTTGTTCAATTTAAAATTTGTTGGCCCGCATTACATTGACTGCAGATTGATAAATAATCATATGATAGTTCTCGAAATAGATTTTTTTTAATCCAGTCGCTAAATTTTCAGCGACTTGCGCACTGCAAATGACTTCAAATTGAATGTTAGCATTTTCTTTCCAGTCTCCCTGCCGCTCAAGACTTGCACCTTTTCCTCGGACATTAAATACCGTATAACCTGTTGCATTAGATTGTTCAATTTTTTCGGCAATATCACTTTCTAAAACGGCTTCGGTAATGATAGTGACAAGCACTTTATTGTTTTGATTGCTCATGGATTACCTCAACTAAGAACGTTGGCAAAATTATAATATAAAGGAATGCCAACAATGACATTAAAAGGAAAGGTGATACCCAAGGAAGCTGATAATGACAATGTTGGATCTGCACTTGGAACTGAGATACGCATAGCGGCTGGTACAGCAATATAGGATGCGCTAGCAGCTAAAACACCAAAGATGGTTGCTCCGCCAATGCTTAGCCCCATAGCGAGACCGATCGAAACACCTACGAAACCTAATAATATAGGGGTCAGAATTCCGAATAAGACCAGAAACAAGCCATGCTGTTTTAAGCCGCCGAGTTGTTTTGCTGTAATCAAGCCCATTTCAAGTAGAAATAAGGCTAAAATCCCAGGGAATAAGTCAATGAATAATGGGGCTATTTTCTTCAAGCCTTCTGGCCCTGCAGCCCAGCCAATCAGCAAGCCACCGACTAAAAGCAAAATGCCTTTGCCTAAAAAAACTTCATGACCAATTTTGGCCCAGGGCATGTCTTTCTGTATTCCTTTGGCTAATAGGATGCCGACTATAATGGCCGGTATTTCGAGCACCACAACAAAAATAGCCATATGAGAGTCATAACTAATATTGTTGCTTTCCATATAGGCAATGGCAACTGCGAAAGTTCCGACGCTGACAGAGCCATAATGAGCGGCAATCGATGCGGCATCTTCACGCTTAAACTTACCTAGAAATTTTAATATTGGATATAGTAGGACCGGGATCAAAAAGCCAATAAGCAGGGCGATAGAAACTTGAGGTAGTAAGTCACTTGAACTTTGTTTGGCAATCTCTATGCCGCCTTTCATACCAATGGCGAGTAATAATAAAATGCTCAGGAGATCATATATTTCTGGCGGGATTTTTAAATCGGATTTAAAGAGGCTGGCAACAAAGCCTAAAATAAAAAACAATAAAATAGGGTCTAACATTTTTTAGATTTACCTTCTAATTAGCCGGGCTATGCATAAGCCTGTCATTGTTTATGATGATTAATAGGCGTTTCTTAATTGTGACAGCTCACGGGCATATAAGGAAGTATAAAGGTAACGCTCCTTTAGGACCCAATGTTTAGTTTATTAGTTCTGTGAGACGTGGGTAGGGAATAAAAAACTTGCTGAAGGTATGAGTACAATTGGAGAACCCTATGTCCTAAGTGCTCATTGCCTTATATCTTCAATTGGCTGTTGTTTGAGGCATGAAGCATTGATCACAAAGCCGAAAAGGCAATGCCTCTTTTTCTCAACGTTAGCTTGACCTCTTTACCTTTTAGAGCAGATTACGTTATTCTTACCGGTCATTTATAAATAAGGATCTACTCTGTGTTTAAATACGCCGCAGATCGGCTGCCTGTCGCAATTATTCTTTTGCTTAGTGTGGTCGATTTTAGTTTGTATTTCCTGATTGAAAACCTTTGGATTTTAGCAACCTTTTGGGTGGTGATGATCATACCAAAAGGTAAAATTTGTGCGTGGAATCACCACCACCAGCACACGCTGACGTTTAAACAAAAAGGGTTAAATCGACTATTGGAATTTTTCTATGCCTTGCACACTGGCATTACGACAAATCTATGGATGCTGCACCATGTGTTAGGCCATCATCAAAACTATATGGACCAAACCAAGGATGAGAGTCGTTGGCAGCGGAAGTCCGGTGAAAAAATGGGTGAAGTTGAGTACACCATGGTCGTAGCAGCTACCGCTTACTTTCGTGGGTTTAAAGTGGGTGAGCGTTACCCTAAGTTGCAAAGAATGTTCGTGCTTTATACGGGAGTTACGCTTGCTGTTGTGACAGTGATGGCGTATTTCAATCCGATGGCTACGTTATTTCTGTTCATCCTGCCTATGGCCACCGGTTTATTACTCACGGCCTGGGCTACTTATGGTCATCATTCAGGTTTGGATACAGATAATGAGTTTGAGGCGTCTAGGAATAACCTTAGTCGGTTCTACAATATCACCACAGGCAATTTGGGCTACCATACTGCGCACCATCATGAGCAAGGCGTGCATTGGTCGTTATTGCCCGAGCTACACGAACAAATAAAAAATAAAATCCCGGCACATTTGATAAGTAATAAGGTGATGTAGCTCAAGATAGAGCCCATAGGGGTCAGAGTCCTTTAATTGCTTACCCTTCTTTGTTAGAGTAGACAAATCTTAACTTTCCAAGTTATTAGCGATGCCCCGTAAGCCTAGATTTATTATTCCTGGTATTCCCGTTCATATAGTCCAGCGTGGACATAATCGTTCTGCGGTCTTTTTTGAAGATGAGGATTATCTAGCCTATGTGGGCTGGCTTAAACAGGCGGCTTCTCGCTATTCTTGTCATGTGCATGCTTATGTGTTGATGACAAATCATATTCATATCCTCGCGACGCCAGAAGATAATGAGGGCATTACTCGGATGATGCAATATATTGGCCGCTGCTATGTACCTTATATTAATAACAAATATGACCGTAGTGGCTCGCTGTGGGAAGGCCGCTATAAGGCCAGCTTGGTGCAAGAAGAAGCTTATTTGTTGCGATGTATGCGATATATTGAGTTGAACCCTGTCCGTGCTGGCATGGTATCTAGGCCGGGTGACTATATTTGGTCTAGCCATCACAGTAATGCTTATGACGGTGAGGAACGAGAGGGCTTTTTAAGTCGGCATGCTATTTATCAGGAGTTGGCTGATGATGAGGCCTTGCGCCAAGCGGCTTATTTAGCTTTGTTTGAGTCGGTTGAGTCGGTTGAGTCGGTTGAGTCGGATGAAGCCTTGAAGCAAATTAATGCGTGTTGGCAGACCGGTGTGCCACTCGGTGATAGCCGCTTTAAG